>JAVYMA010000011.1 GCA_038740345.1 Methanomassiliicoccales archaeon | reverse complement strand
GATGAATTCAACCCCCTCAACCTTGTCTACTGCTTTTATCAATTTGACGATGGCTTCCTTATTGGGCAAGAAATGTTCTTGCGCTTGATACAAGAAGACATCGTCGGTCTGGAGCATGATCATTCTGCTCCCCGCCTTGGCATTCAACTCCACTTCCTTGAGTACACGTTCATGAGGAATGGAGATTCTTTGTCTCGCGGTGGGAGAGCAGAAGGCGCATCCTCTCCCGCATCCTCGGGTGATCTCCACCACACCATATAATGAGGGGTTTTTGATCAATGGTATATCCTCTATACTGGGACTGTCCATGACCATTGATTGGGGCATCATTTCTCCGTTCAGCGCTTTCTCGAAGATCTCAACCAGTGAGCTCTCGGACTGTCCTATGAGGATAGAATCAATCCCTAACGATTCCTGCAGCCCCGCCTCTGAAATCTGCCATGCCCCTGCACCACCGACCACCAACTTTGCCTCACTATTAACGATAGAAGGGTTCTTGACCAGCTTCTCGAATTCCGCCAAAGTAGCGGGCTTGCCCGTCAAGCCAAGTAGGCTAGAATACGTTCTGCTGACGAACCCAGTGCCTAGAGGATCCATGGTGGATATCCCTATTATCTTGGTAGCAGGACCAATGAACAAATGAAGATTGGAAGGAGGTGTGACCACTACATTCTCTTCTCCGAATCTATCAGCCAGCAAAGTCTCCACCTTCCTTAGACCGTACGGAGCGAATCTGGCAGAACCATCAGGATTGCACGGAAGTGGCGGATACAGTTTTCTGCTCACGATCGAATTAGGGAATCCTCCAGCGAAGGCCAAGAAAGGGTTCAGATTGAAGTCGCTCATCTCGATCTCCGAGGCTGTGAGCACAATCATGACTCCCTTCCCCTCCTTCACAACCTCTCGAGAACGTTTCCCAGAGACCTCCGATATCGGCTCTTCCTTTTTCCCCAGAGCTCGGCTACCGACGTCTTCCTGCATTGTCTAACGCTCCCCTTTGGATGATAAACCGCTGATTATCGAATTTATATGATTAATGAGTGTCATATGTATGTAGTCCTTTTTTCATAGGAAAGTGACCCCAGTATAAAATATCTGTCGGTGTGATTGATTGAAATATGGACCTAAGAAGAATAACGGTGTGGACTTACTTAATCTCTTGGCTATTTGCCACAAGGATTAACAATTCAAGGTTAGGACCAAATTTATTAGTTAAGGGGAAGAAATCTCAAAAATACGCCTATTTTCAAGAAGCTAACCTGTTTTTTTGTTGGTGGGTCTGTCCGGATTTGAACCGGAGTCTCTAGGTCCCGAACCTAAAAGGATGGACCAAGCTACCCCACAGACCCTTCGGGAATGTGGCAGCTAAACGATTTGGGATATAAAAACCTATTATCATCGGTCTGCGTTCTATCCAGTTGGGCGCTCGCTCATTAATTTTAGCATTCAGGGCCGCTGATTCAGCGCCTCAAACCCTAGCCTTCAGAATGGCCAAGGCTTCCTCCTCGCTGATGTCATACCAATTCTGATACGCTGCAGCCACCGAAAATAAAGGGGTGCTGCGTATGTTCAGGCAATACACCTCGTCCGCACTTTCAGAGACCATCTCCACCGCCCTCTCTGAGCCGGTCGGCACCGCCACCACTATCCTTTTAGCACCCTTCTTGCGCATGAATTGCACCGCCGCGAGCATGGTGAATCCTGAGGCCAATTCATCATCCACGATTATAGCCGTCCTATCCTTCATGTCGGGGTAAGGTGCGTTATCGCGAAATAACTCTTCTCTGAACCTTAAACTCCTTCTCGCCTTGGCTGCCTGTTCCTCGATTATGAAATGAGAGAGGCGATTGACACTGATGAGGTATTCGTTGAGCACGATTATACCCTCAGGTCCTACGGCCCCGAAACCTGCTTCAGGGTCTTGAGGTAACTGCAACTTGCGCACCACCAACACCTCCAACTTGAGACCCAATAGGCGGCTGACCTCTGCGGCCACAGGGAGGCCTCCTGAGGGTATAGCGAAGACCACTGCATTCGAGGCCGAGTATGACATCAGGGCCTCTGCCAGCTCCCTGCCCGCTTCCTTCCGGTCCTGGAATACCCGTTCCATCTCTCTCAGGTTAAGGTCCTGATGCACTTGTCCTAGCGGCATTGATTTAACATTATTTGCCTATGATATTTAAGTCAAATCCGGTGGCCCTAGGCTTATCGTCTCATTGTTTCGTCATGCTCTGACTAGTGTACGTTCTCGAAATCGTTCCAGTCCCCCATCGCCTTTAGTCGTAGGGGATATTCGACAATTATAAATATGGCATAATTTCTCGGCCACGCATGCGGGAACAGCTCAGGGAGAAGATAGCTGGTGAGATCACGCTTTCCTCGGATGCAGGGAAGACCATTCGCAAATGGCGAGAGGAGTTTGGCGTCTCACAACAGGAGCTGGCAAGGCAGCTTGGCGTTTCCCCCTCGGTCATCAGCGATTACGAGTCAGGAAGGCGCAGGTCCCCTGGTATAGCTATTGTTCGCCGCATAGTGGATGGACTGTTGGACATCGACACCGCTAATGGGGGAAAGGTGCAGAGTCGCTATTCCCTAGGGGAGAGGAGCGATTGCATCATCAGCATTAAGGAGTTCGCGCACTCCATGCCCGCCTCGCGTTTCGTGGAGGCCATCGCGGGCACCAATCTTGCCAAGCAGGTGACCCTGCAGCGCGACATTCATGGCTACACTATCATCGACTCCATGAAGGCCATAACCTCCCTGGGGTCGATGGATTATCTCAAGATCTACGGTTGGAGCAGCGAACGCGCCTTGATATTCACGGGTGTGCGCTTCGGACGCTCTCCCATGATAGCCATCAGGGCGCACCCTCTCAAGCCGGCTATGGTGGTGTACCACCGGCCTGAGCACGTGGATGAGCTGGCAATAAGGCTCGCCACTCTCGAGGGGTTGCCCCTGGTGCGCACTGACCTTTCCCTGCCCGTTTTGGTGGAGACCTTAGAGCATATGGAGTAGGATGAAAAATGGAGGTAGGCATAGTTAGCTATGGTGCTTATGTCCCCAAATATAGGATAACGCCTCAGGAGATAGGGCGCGTCTGGGGCTCGGATGGAGAGGCCATGTCAAAGGGCCTGATGATACACGCGAAATCGGTCCCGGCGCCTGATGAGGATGTGGTCACCATTGCGGTAGAGGCCGCTCGCAACATGATGCGCCGGGTACCTCAGGTGGATCCTAAGAAGATAGGCGCTCTCTACACCGGCTCCGAATCCCACCCTTATGCGGTTAAGCCCTCAGGTACGATCGTGGCCGAGGCCATTGGCTGCTCTCCAGAGATGACAGTGGCCGATTATGAGTTCGCCTGCAAGGCTGGGACAGCGGCCATCCAGACTTGTATGGGGTTGGTGGGAGCGGGCATGGTGGAGTATGCCGTGGCCATCGGTGCCGACACCTCTCAGGGAGCCCCCGGCGACCCTTTGGAGTACTCTGCCTCAGCGGGAGGGGCAGCGTTCCTCATCGGTTCTAAGGATATAATCGCCGTTATCAACCATACCAGCTCCTTCACCACCGATACCCCTGACTTCTGGAGGCGGGAGGGACAGGATTACCCTTCGCATGGAGGCAGGTTCACGGGAGAGCCTGCTTACTTTAAGCACGTCACTTCGGCGGCTAAGCTGGTGCTGCAGCGCACCAATTCCAAACCCTCCGATTATCAATTCGCGGTCTTCCATCAGCCCAACGGCAAGTTCCCGCAAAGGGTGGCCAAGATGTTGGGGTTCACAGATAAACAGATAGAGACAGGACTTCTCACACCGCATATAGGGAACACTTATTCTGGCGCTGTACCTCTGGGTCTCTCCGCAGTGCTGGATGTGGCTCAGCCTGGAGATCGGGTGTTCGTCGTCGCTTATGGCTCGGGGGCTGGTGCGGACGGTTTCGATATAACCGTGACGGAGAACATAACCCGCTTCAACCGTTCCGCAGCTCCCTTGGTGTCGCAATTCGTCCAAAACAAGAAATTCATCGATTATGCCACCTATGCTAAATTCCGCGGCAAGATAAGGGTGAAGGAGGAAGCTCCATGAGGGATGTGGCTATCATCGGCATCGGGGAGACAAAATTCGGGGAGCTGTGGGACCTGTCCTTCCGCGACTTGGGCATGCAGGCAGGGCTAGCCGCCGTGGCCGACGCCAAGCTGGCGGCGGAAGAGATAGACGCCCTGTACGTGGGAAACATGTCGGCAGGGCGATTCATAGAACAGGAGCATGTGGCGGCGCTGATCGCCGACTATTCAGGTCTGGCAAGGGATCATATCCCGGCCACGCGCATCGAGGCCGCGGGAGCCTCAGGAGGCTTGGCCTTCCGCCAAGGGTATATGGCGGTGGCTTCGGGGGTGCATGATATCGTGGTAGTGGGAGGGGCAGAGAAGATGACCGATGTGGGGGACGTAATGGCCACGGAGATCCAATCCTCCGCTGCTGACCAGCAGTGGGAGGTGGTCTTCGGAGCCACTTTGGCATCGCTCTTCGCCATGATAGCCCGGCGCCATATGCATGAGTATGGCACCACACGAGAGCAGATCGCCCAGGTGGCGGTCAAGAATCATAAGCATGGTGCTCTCAATCCCAATGCTCAATTCCAGCGGGAGATAGATCTCGCCACTGTGCTCAAGTCTCCACCCGTGGCTGAGCCTTTGGGGCTCTTCGACTGCGCTCCCTTGTCTGACGGCGCGGCTGCGGTCGTCCTCTGCCCTATGGACATGGCGCGCAGCTACACCTCCAAGCCCATTCGGGTGCTGGCCTCAGCGCAGGCCTCGGATACCTTGGCGCTGCATTCTCGCCCCACCATCACCTCCTTCCGCGCGACCCAACTGGCCGCGGAGAGAGCCTTCCGCCAGGCGCAGCGCACTCCAGATCAGGTGCAAGTAGCGGAGGTGCACGACAATTTCACCATCGCTGAGATACTGGCCATCGAGGACCTTGGTTTCTTCCCCAAGGGCATGGGAGGTAAGGCTACGATGGAAGGCGAGACCTCGCTGGGAGGGAAAGTGGCTGTGAATACTTCTGGAGGGCTTAAGGCCAGGGGCTTCCCCTTCGGGGCCACGGGGGTGGCTCAGATAGTGGAGCTGGTGCAGCAGCTGCGAGGGCAGGCGGGTCGCCGTCAAGTGCCCGATGCCACCTTGGGACTGGCGCAGAATGCAGGGGGCACAGGGGCGACCGTGGTAGTGAGTCTCTTGGAGGTGGCATGATGGCTATTGCGAGATTCTGGCGGGAAAACCCTTCACGCTACAATCTTAAGGCCGTCCGCTGTGGCAACTGCGGGAAAGTCTTCTTCCCACCGCGGGCGATTTGCGGTGTGTGCCATCGTAAATCCATCGGCAAGATGGAATGCTTCAATCTCAAGGGCGAGGGAGAGGTTTTTTCCTTCGCCGTGGTGCATGACGCGCCGCGTCAGTTCGAGATACACAAACCTTATGTGGTGGCCATGGTGAGGATGGATGAGGGTGTGATGCTGACCTCCCAGATCATAGATGTAGAGCCAAAGGAAGTGCATATAGGGATGAGGGTGCGAGCGACCCTCAGAAGGCTAGGCGAGGACGGCCCGTCTGGTGTCATCAACTATGGCTACAAGTTCATTCCTGTGCGGCCTGATCATCTCTAGGTATCCTGAGGAGACTAAGAAGTCGTCAGCCTGAGAGGAATTGATGGCGAAGCTCTGCTGCAGCTAAAAACCTCGTCTCCTGGAATAGCTTCCAGGCTTCTATATAGCGGTAACCAACAATATTTTCTAGCCTGGCTTCGCATACTTCATCTGGGTGTGGTGGATGAGGGTGCAGGTGGATGGGAAGAGCCTATGCATAGAGGACCTTGAGGCTGTGGCCAAAGGAGCAGCCCAGGCTTTCATGGACAAGGAGACGGAAAAGCGCATAATCGAATCGCGCAAGATGGTAAAAAAGGTCTTAGAGCGCGGTCGGGTCGTCTACGGACTCAATACTGGGGTGGGCGAGCTGCGCAACGTCCTCATACCTGAAGCGGATATAGCGCGACTGCAGATCAACCTAGTGCGCAGCTCGGCCTGCGGAGTGGGCGACCCATTGCCAGAAGAGGTGGTGAGGGGCATGATGCTGCTTCGCGCCAATGCCTTCGCCACAGGGCATTCAGGCATCCGGCTGGAAGTGGTTCGTCTCCTGCTCGATATGCTTAATGCCAGAGTGCATCCTGTCGTCCCGGCTAAAGGGTCCGTGGGCTCGAGTGGGGATCTCGCTCCTTTGGCGCACATCGCCTTGGTGATGATAGGGGAAGGGGAGGCCTTTTATCAGGGGAAGAGGGTAAGAGGGGAGGATGCACTAAGAGCCGCTGGCCTCCTTCCTATATGCCTGGAGGCCAAAGAGGGCCTGGCGCTCATCAACGGGACGCAGATGATGACCGCTTTGGCAGGACTCTCTCTCGCCCGGGCCCTTCGCGCCCTGGATGCGGCGCAGGTGGCGGCTTGCATGAGCCTGGAAGCGCTGAAGGGGACGGCGCGCTCCTTCGATCCCCGCCTTTTCCAGGCCAGGCCCCACTTTGGGGCGAGCTTCGTAGCCTCCAATATGCGCTCTCTGCTAGAGGGCAGCGAGATACTCAAATCGCACGCTCACGTGCCTCATGAGGTGCAGGACGCCTACACTCTAAGGTGCGCCCCACAAGTCCTAGGAGCCTGCCTCGATGCGCTACTATATGCCAAGCGCGCCATAGAAGTGGAGATGAACAGCGCTAACGATAACCCCTTGGTCATGGAGGATGGGGAAATAGTGTCAGGAGGCAATTTCCATGGCATGCCCATAGCCCTTCCCATAGACCACATGGCCTTGGCGGTGCACGTCATCGGCGCTTTTGCCGAGCGCCGTATCGCCCGGCTTGTGGACGGTAAGCTTTCCCACCTGCCGCACTTTCTCACTAAGGAGAAGGGCTTGGGTTCGGGGATGATGATAGCTCAGTACACCGCCGCTTCCCTGGTTTCCGAATCCAAAGGCAGATGCTTCCCCTCTAGCGCTGATTCCCTGCCTACCTCGGCCAATCAAGAGGACTACAATTCCATGGGAGCGGTAGGTGCCCTGAGGCTCATGGACATGGTGCATAATACGGAGCGCATAATCGCCATCGAGCTGCTGTGCGCCGCCCAAGGACTAGAGTTCGCCAAGTTCGCACCTGGCAGGGGCGTAGCCGCAGCATATAATCTCATACGCTCTGAGGTGCCGGCGTTAGAAGAGGACAGGCCCTTGTCGCAGGATATCGAGAGGATAAGGAGAAAGATCCTGGACGGTTCATTGATACACGAGGTTCAGAAGGTCAGCCATTTCCATCGCGCCTAATTAAACCTCGACCTCGAACTCGGTGTCATACCCTACCTTGTCATTGGAGAGCACGGGCCGACACTCCAGGCTTAAGTCCACGCGAGCTTTTCCCGCCACGGAGGGGCGCACCTCCACCTCAATTCGTACCCTTTCCCCCCCTCTCAATTTGGGTAGGGCAGAGAATCCTCGCATCTCCATATCCCCACCGATATGTATTTCCACCTCGCGGGCCATGGCCTTGGCTTGGTTGCTCAGCTCCAGCACAGCTTTGGACCATTCGCCCGCCCGCAGCGGCTCATGGAAGTGGAGGGAGACCTCGATGTCAGGAAGGAACTCCTCCGCCTCCTTCTCGGCCAGCGCCAGCGCCTTATCCATGAGCTCCATGGCCAAAGCATGGTCCTTCGCTCTGACGCTTTCCGCTTGACGGTATAGGGCTACGACCTCAGCCATGTCCAGACCGTTGCGTCGAGCGTTCTCCACTCGCGCTTCCACTTTCATGCGGGTTTCTACGTATCGACGCTGCTCCTCAACCTGGACCCCTATGGCGCGCTCTGCTTCCAGTATGCAATTGGCCGCACCTTTCCATTTGTTCTCGGAAAGCATGCTAGAAGCCTTGGTCAAGAGCTCCGAGGAGGCGGTGACATCGACGCCTTGGGCCCGCGCCTCTTCAATGCTCTCCTGCACCGCTTCGATCCTCGCGGACAGTTTTTTGAGCATGACCTCGTTCATGGCCTGCAGTGCTTCTCTCAACTTCTCCGGGTCAAGGGAGCCGCCTGAGCCGCGCAGCTGCAGCACATCCTTGACTGCCTTAGGGATGGAATTGCGGTTGAGCATGAGGTCCTCCGCCACCATGCACAGGTTCTCCAAGCTCCTGAGCCTCTCCGCCTTTATCGCTTCGAGCGCTTCGCTGATCGCTTGCCTCCCTCGGTGCAGGTGAAGGCTAGCGGCCTCGAAGTCCATGGCCTCCAGGCTTTTCCTCGCCTCCTCCGTCAAAGCCCTAAGATGGGGGAACGCATGCTCTCCCTCCAATCGCGCTAGCTCTTCTTCCAGGGCTTTCAGCTCAGTCATTCTTCTGCAATAAACGTCCTCCTTTGTCTTTACCTCCTCCCCGCATTTCCTCGCCAGGGTTTGAGCTTCCTTAAAGGCTCCCTCTGCAAAGCGCTGCTGGGCGAGGGAAAAGGTTCGCTCCTCTTCTTCTAGCTTAAGCCCCTTCTCTCTAGCTCTGCTGAGATTATCCCCGGCCAGGTGCAAAGCCTGCGCCGCAGCCTCCTTCTGCAGTAAAAGCCTCTCTAGCTCCTTCTCCAACATGGTCACTTGCGCTGCGGCCTCGCTTATCCTTTGCGCCTCAATCCTCTTTTCCATCTCCTCTCTATTGCGTAGGAGGGCTTCTAGATCGACACCTTGCAGGCCTTTTAGCTGGTATTTCTCCTCCGCTTCTCCAATTCGTTTGCGCAGAGCCTCTGCCGCTCCTGCCGCCGCTTGATCTCCTGCCTTCTTGGCCAGCTCATGGGCGATGCCTTGGCGTCCCAGCTTCTGGTAGTTGAAGGCCTGACGCAGCAAGTCAGCTGCAGCTTCTACCGATACCCCCAGTGACTTCGCCTCATCTATGAGGGCCTGAGCCTTTTGAATGGCCATCTCCGCCTTCTTGCTGATGATCAATCCCTGGTCCAATTCACCCTTGGCCAGCTCCAAGGCCCGAAGCGCATCTTGCAGCCTTCCCTCTCTCATCAGGGATTCTGCTTTATTCGTCATCAATAGCGGGCCACTGACATCCGTTCCCGTGGACTGAGTCTTCAACAGCTTTTCTTTAATGTCATTCAGCTCCCTCTCTAGGCCTTTGCTGAGTACCGAGTTGACCGTCTTCTCCACCTCTCGCACGGATATCATAGCCTGGGCGTACTCCTGTCGCTCGATCATCTTTTTGGCCTGTTCCAGGCGCTTTTGGGGAGCTGACATCTCATAACCCAGCCGCTTTGCGATATCGATGATGCCCTGAGCTTCTTGAGCTTTCTGGGGAGCGAGGAAAGGCGCGACCAACTTCTCCGTCTCCACGAAGGTCTTGGCTATCGCCGGTAAGGCTTCCTCATACCTTCCTGCCTCGAATAGCTTCTTGGCCTTGGTCAGCATCTCCATATGCGAGGTGGCATCTAGTTGGTGAGCCTCAGCCACTTTCAGCAGGCTCCCAATTTCCACGATGCGCTCATAAATGCGGGCGTGTACCGCCTTCAACCGTTCCAAGGTCGAGGAAGCTTCCTTCATGAGGGAATAGCCTTTGAGCAGGTCCCCGCTGATGAGGGCCCGAGAAGACTCCTCCGCCAGACGCTCCGCGGGTAGCACTTCTATGCCGTTCCTTCTTGCAGAGCTTATCCCCCTGGTTATTTGAGCCAGCTGACGCGTGACCTCATCCTTGACGATGCTACGGGCGAACTGCACTACCTCAGCCGCCAGCCGCAACCCCTCCCCCACCTTCCCGCCGTTTCGCAATTCCTCGGCCCTTTGTAGCTTATCATTTAGCGTCGAGCTCTCGCATCCCATATCCTTGGTTATGGATAGCAGGTGCCTGGCCTCATCAAGCCTCCTCTGCAAAGCATCGTTCTCGTCCCTCTTCACCATAGCCATCGCGCTGTTGGCCAGCTCATAGGCGCGTAATGCCTGTCCCTCTTTCAATGCCTCAGCGGCCATCTGAAGGGACCTGCGGTGCGGGGTTATGTCTATCGGTCCTTCATATGTCTCGAGCAGGCTGCGGGCTTCGCTGACCGTTCTCTCCGCTACGACCCGCATCTTGGCCTCCACCTTTTGCATGCACTCATCCAACTCTTCCCGAAGGCCTGCATAGCGCCCGGCTTTGGCGCGTGCGATGATGTCTTCGAGCAAGGCCGATTCCTCCGACACCTCAGCTCCTATCTTGAGGGCAGAGGTCACCCGCATCTCAGCCTTCATTATATCCTGGCCGATATGAGCCTGTATGGCCTGATGGATTATCTCCTGCGCTTCTTTCAGCTGTTTTATGGCAGAGGAGAAATCTCTCCTCAAGGCTGATAGGCGCGAGGAATCCACCTTGCTCTTGGCCTCAGTTATATTTAACCTGAGATCGATGGCAGCGGTCATCAGGGACCTGGTGCGGGTCAGCTCTGACTCCATCTCGCGATATCCTTCAAGCAATTTCTCCAACTTTTCCTCGGCCTTTTGCACCTGAGATACGGCAGAGCGAAAATCACCCTGATTTAGAGTGCTGCGGGCCTTAGCCAAGGCATCCAATACCTCGGTCAGATTCGAATTCGTCCTCTTGGCTATAAGCAGGCGCCCGCGCAGACGAGAGACGAGCTCCACCAGTTTCTCCGTTTCCATGGAACGGGCCAGCTTTTCCGCGGCATTCCACCACTCCAGCCCTTCGGCATTCCTATCATTGAGGGCCATCTCCCTTCCCTGGGAAATGATACCCAGCAGCTGCTCGACCTCCATTCCCATCGCTCTCAAGGTTTCCGCCCGTTCCTTCAGCTGCTCGAAGCGATTCAGCAACCCATTGGAGATCAAGGACCGCACCTCGCTCTCCGCGATGCCTAAGGTGCTGAAGGCGTGCTCAAAATCCCCTTTCTCAGCATATGCTTTAGTTTTTGCCAGAGTCTCTCGCGGCCTGGAGAAATCCACTCCCAATTGAAGGGCTTGTTGCTCGGCACTGGCCATGGCCTCCATCCTGGATGCGAGGTGATTTTGCAAAGCGGTAGCGGTCATGCTCATGCAGTTGCGTAATTGAGCCACACACCCCCCGAAGTCATTGGCATCCAGGCATTGTCGCGCGTGAGCCAGCATCTGCCTTTGTCCACTCATGTCCAGCTTAAGGCGCTCAGCTATGAGCACCTGTGATTGGGCGGTGGAGAACATGTCCGCCAGAAGGGAGTTAGCCAAGCGCTCACTCGCATCCCATGACTCTCTGGCCCGGGCCAAAGCCTCTTCTAATTTCCCCTGTCCAAGCAGATCTTTTGCGGTGCGGAGTGAACCGCTCACCTCTTCCCCTTTGCGCTTATCCTCGAATAGAGCCAGCAGCGTTTCAGAGGAGTTGATGATGGATGCTATCTTATCCTTCTTTGCCTCTTCTACCCCCTTTATGCATCTCTCTGCCAGCGAGAGAGTCATCTTGTAGTCCTTCTGTTGGAAGGACTGGTTGGCCTCCTCCAAGGTTTTCTCAACCGCTACAGAGCGGGTATCGTAGGATTTCAGCGAAGCTACCGCTCTCTCGGCCTCGGCCAGGCGCTCCTCAGCTTCCTTGCGGTTCTTTGCCGCCTCTTTCGTCTTCTGCTCCAGCTGTCTAGTGAGCTGGATCTGCTTCAGGAGATCCCCGCTCAATGACCCTCAGCTCCGAATCGCAGGCATTCCATCCTCTTGACCATCGCTGAACCGAAGAATATCCAGCAACAATGACATAAGTCTTTGGTCCTGATTTCTCTCTTCAATATCCAAGCCCTAGCCTCAATGTTTCAGTACATCTACGAAGGCCACCTTCTCCAGCACCAGGTCAAGCGCCTTGTCACGAGGCACAGCCCCTATCTCTTTAGGGGAGATGCCAAAGCGCTTGAGTTTGGTCTCGTCACATAGCAGCACTTCATCATCTCTCCTTAACTTTAACATCCTGACTACCTCCAAGGGGTCTGCGCCTATCACCACCAAGGCGATCTCTGCGCCTCCTTCCTTCAGGGACATCTTCTCTTGCGCTTTGGATATCTGCCTCTCGCCAGAGGCATAAAGCATGATCTCCATCAATAGGTCATTGGCACAATTGGCATTTTGCCTAAAAGCGCGGAATGCATGCTCAATAGCCGTGTCCAGATGCTCCTTTCCGCATACCATGTTTGCATCCAACGCCAATACTCTTCCTAAAGGGAATGAGCGCAGGCGAGAAAGGATCTCGGAGGTGGTACCAGACTCTATCCGAGCGCCTATGACAGTGTAATCGCTCATATCGCCTCGAGGCATGGACAAGCGTATATTTGATGCTTGCCAGTAATCTCAGTTGCGCATGATGACGAAAGGTTTATCAGAGCCGACCGTTGTCTGAGGCGCCACAGCAGAGGGAGATAGGCCAGCATGCCCATGGAAAAGGTAACGGTTATGGCGCCCGCTAGCATCGCCAACGTGGGACCAGGCTTCGACGTTTTCGGGCTAGCCTTGAAAGAGCCTTTCGATTTAGTGACGGCAGAGAAGCGCAAGGATAAAGGAGTCAGGGTACGAAAGGTGGAATGGGCTACCGGTCGGCCAGTCACACTCGATCCCAAGCGCAACACCGCGGCCGTGGCAGCCGCCAGAGTGCTAGAGACGGCTGGAGCCGATTTCGGGGTGGACCTGGTGATAAGAAAGGGAGTGAGGCCCTGCAGTGGCATGGGCTCATCGGGGGCTTCCGCGGCCGGAGGGGCATACGCCGTCAATCTGCTCCTGCAAGAACCGTTAAGCGATATTCAGTTGATAGCCTGCGCCGCCTGCGGCGAGGAAGCCTCATCGGGCAGCTTCCATGCGGATAACGTGGCTCCTTCTTTACTGGGTGGATTCACCATAGTCCGCTCGTATGAGCCTTTAGATGTCATCAGGGTCAAACCCCCATCGTCCTTGGGAATCGTCGCCGCTCTGCCCGACGTCCAGGTCCCAACCAAGGAGGCCAGGGAGAAGGTGCCTCAGAGCGTGCCCTTAAAGAGCATGGTCTTTCAGGTGGGCCATGCATCCGCCCTGGCCGTGGGCATGGCCATGAGGGATATGGAACTCATCGCGCGTAGCCTGCGAGACAAGGTGGTCGAGCCGGCTAGAGCCCCTTTGGTCCCATATCTGAAAGAGGCTGAGGAAGCCGCCTTGAGAGCGGGGGCGAAAGCCTCATTCCTGGGAGGCTCAGGACCCTGCGTGGCCTCATTCTTCGATAGAGAGGAGGTCAATGGCGAGGCCATAGCACGGGCCGTTAGAGAGGTATATCTGCAGAAGGGGATAGGGTGTAGTACATGGGTGACCACCTGGGGCCGAGGAAGCAGGAGGTGGAGGAATTGAAATACATGGTCCGGTGCTTCGACTGTAGCCTTGAGGTAGAGGATGAAAGGCTTGACTCCTGTCCCAGGTGCGGCGGTCTGCTGAATGTGGAATGGGATATGGAAGCGCTCAGGGAGCTGAGATGCGAGAGATTGAGGAGCCGTCCACTGGGAGTGTGGAGGTATGCCCCCTTCCTACCCGTCCCAGAGGCAATGGCGGTGTCCATCCAAGAGGGAGGGACGCCGCTCTACGACTGCCTCGCCCTGGCCAAGGAGGTCGACATACGCAGCCTTAGAGTAAAGTACGAAGGCGCTAATCCCACGGGCTCCTTCAAAGATAGAGGGATGACGGTAGGAGTCACCAAAGCCCTGCAGCTCGGATGCCGGACGGTTGGATGCGCCTCCACTGGCAACACCTCGGCCTCACTTGCAGCCTATGCTGCCAAGGCTGGATTGGGGTGCGTGGTTCTCTTACCCTCAGGCAAGGTGGCATTGGGAAAATTGGCGCAGGCCATGTTCTATGGCGCTAAAGTCATATCGGTGGAGGGCAACTTCGACGAAGCGCTCAATGTGGTCAGGGAGCTGGCGCATAGGGGCCATTTATACCTTCTTAACTCCATAAATCCCTTCAGGCCCGAAGGCCAAAAGACCCTGGCCTTCGAGATAATCGATCAGTTGGACTTTGATGTGCCAGATGATATCGTGGTGCCTGTGGGGAATGCTGCCAACATCTGGGCGATATATAAAGGCTTGAGGGAGTGGATGGAGCTAGGATGGATTGACAAGATGCCCAGGCTCATAGGTGTGCAGGCCGTGGGTTCCAATCCTATAGCTCAGGCCTTCCGCGCTGGCAAACGCGATTTCATGGCCGTGGAGCAGCCTGAGACCTTAGCCACTGCCATCCGCATAGGCAATCCCGCCTCAGGGAAGAAAGCACTCACGGCCATTTATGAAAGCGGCGGCATAGCCACGGACGTGACTGATGAAGAGATAATCCAAGCCCAAAAGCTCCTGGGCAAAAAAGAAGGCATCGGGGTAGAGCCAGCCTCGGCGGCCTCGATAGCAGGGGTGATCAGGTTGCGTCATGAAGGACTGATCTCTAGGGAGGAGAGAGTGGTCTGTGTATGCACTGGAAACCTGCTCAAAGACCCTGATACAGTCATCAAGCATGCAGGAGAAGTGCTCAGAGCTAAGGCTGATGTGGAGGAGGTAAAGAGGCTTATCGAGCCTTAGCCTCCGGTCCAATCACCTTAGAGACGACCTCTCACCATTGCTCCGCACAACCGCTTTGTGTTGTGCACGAGGCGCTGAGCTCTGTAGTTGAATCGAGGCGTATAGAAAGCGGAGAAGGAGCCGCCTGTCTCTCATGCATACCCTTTACGGGTCAATATAAAAAGAAAAGAAATGCCTGAACGATCTCCCTGTCTGTCCTTAGATTTGTAAGGGAAGTGCACGTTGCGATCCAGGTGATGCATACGCATCTTCACTTTGGAGGCTCGAATTTCAAGTCCTTTAAAACTTGAATCTTCTTCAATGAGGTGAGTGTGGCTGAAATTTGCTTTCCTTTTCCGCGTTTATGAATCATTTTTCATTCCTTGGGAATCAGAAGTCCTTTTTCAATTTCGTATCAATAGCTTGAAATCATCTTTCCTTGCCTCATGTCACTGATTACCTCATCGTAATTAGAGGGAAGCGTCACGCGATCATAAGGTTGTCTGTTTTTTCCACATAGATCAAGATTTCGCCCCTGGCAAAGGCTTAGAATATTGTTTCCATGGGTTACTCAGCGCGGCTAGACCCTAGAATCCCTGGCGTCTTGCATAGCTGTGAGAACGTATTTCAGACTCGAAATGAAAGTTCATATCATCGTTAGCAGTCGATAGCGATGGGAAACAGTTTTATGCGTCAAGACGAATCATCATGAAGCACTATGTTGAATGCGCCGGCGAAGCGTTTGAGATACCGAACTTATGTTGATGGTTTCGACGAGAATCTCAACGGGGGTATACCCCAGGGTCATGCGGTTATCGTAGCTGGGGCCGCGGGCACCATGAAATCATCGCTAGCTTATCATATACTTTTCATGAACGCCAAGAGGGATGGCGTAAACGGACTTTACATTTCGTTGGAGCAGAGCAAGGCCTCTCTAATGCGCCAGATGGAAGGGCTGGGGCTGAAGGGCGATACCTTGGGCCGACTTGAGATACTGGACCTGGGGGAGATTAGGCGCAAGAGCGAGGGAGCGCAGTTCATGGACACCTTCCGCTTCGCGGTGAATGAGACCAAGAAGCGCTTGAACTATGAACTTCTCGCCGTGGATTCCCTCGGAGCCTTGGAGATGATCTCCGCCAGCAGCAGGCCCAGGGAGGAGCTCTATCGGCTGCTGGAATGGATTCGCTCTATGGATGTGACTTCTTTCCTGATAAGCGAGATGCCGGTAGGAGCCTACACCAGCTATGGCCTTCACGACATCGATTTCCTGGTTGACGGGATAATCCACTTGAAGATGGTGGAGGTCAGCGACACCGAGGTGCAGCGCCGCATCCGCTGCGTCAAGATGAGAGAGACGGATCATTCCAACAATTATTTCAGCTTCTTCCGCAATGAGAGGGGCTTCGCGGTCACCCGAGCCATCACCGACTTCTAGAAATCCATGAGCCTGCGTTGAGGGCTATCCGCCTCCTTTCGCTTGCTCTCTGGCTCTTTCTCTGTCTTGACGGGGGGTGCTTTCGCATATCGACTCTCTCCTAATTGTTCCTTTATGCTTTTGGCCAAGCTCTCCCCAATCTTCGGAACACGAGACAATCTCTCTACTTCCACGGCTCTCAAGTCCTCCAGGCAGCGAAAGCCATGACTGAACAGCGAACGGGATCTAGCCCTGCCTACACCTTTGAGCTTCACCAGGTCCAGCAGCTCCCTTCTCACTCCATATCGCATACGGGCCATGAGTTCCGTCAACGGTGCATAGGCATCCTTATTGAAAATGTTAGAAAGCTCTCTCATCGAATAGAGAAGCCACTCCCCTAGCTCTACCTTGTTGCGCAGATCTCCAGGCCCAATGCCGTACTTGGTCAGGATGGCTTCCTCCTCTACCTCCTCTATCCAATCTTCCAGAAGGCTGGCTGTCTTGACCTCAGCCAGGAAGAAATCGTATAGCTCTAAGTCATTTGGTATAGGTAGTAAGAGTTCCCTTCCTTTTTCAACCACTTTCGACTCTAACCAATCCATATCGCTGCGCTTCAAGTACAGGGGAAGCATGTCAGGAGTTGAGCATATGGCATGTAGGAACCCGAAATCCCCTTTGCCTGAGGCATAGGAGCGTAGAGCATCGCGCATTCTAACGGCAGACATAGGATCTATGTAGAGGTCCGAAACCCGGCGGCCAAAGAAAGTGGCGGAGAGCTCATCCGGTTTAAGCAATTGCTCTCTTCTGAGAAAGGAGATCACATCCTCCACTGCCTCCTCCATCCCTAGCATGGGAGATTGGTGCGCCAGGAAGGTGGAGTTAAGGAAATCCATCAGAGACTCCATGGAGCAGGTGGTGGAGGTCGCTATCAAAGCCAATATGTGTGACCGCAGCACACTCTCGCTTCCCAGCTTGGAGAATATTTCCTCCGTCTCTGCCAGTAGGTAATTCTCCATCAGAAAGGAACGCTCTTCCTCGCTCCTAGCCAACAGAACTGCTTCGCCGAAACTGTCATAGCGCGGTCGGCCAGCCCGGCCGCACATCTGCTTTATCTCCAGCACGGGGATGGGCACGTTCCCCATTCCCCCCTCGAATCTATACACCTCGCGTATTATGACGCGACGGGCTGGAAGGTTTATGCCTGCGGCTAACGTGGGCGTGGCTACAATCACCTTGATAAGACCTTTCTTGAAAGCCTCCTCCACTGTTTTCCTCTGCTCATTGGTAAGGCCGGCGTTGTGGAAGGCTACACCCCTATGCACGCATGCCCTCAACTTCTTTCCTATGCTGGTCTGCTCTCCGTTATCAAGCACCAGATCCTCTTCTTTTTCCAACCTGACATCGTTTTGCAGGAACTCATGCATCTGAGAAGCCAATTTCATAGCCACCGTTTCGGTGGAGCGACGGGTGTTCACAAAGACCAGGCACTGCCCCCCTCCTTTCAGGCAATCCCTCACCAATGACCAAATCGCATCCCCATCTTCCTTTAATCGAAGGCTGGTGTTATCCACAAATCGTATTTCTCCCCTGAAATAGACCCCTTCTTTTAGAGGGGTCGGCCTCCACTGGGAAGAAATATGCTCTGCTCCCAACCAGGACGCAAGCTCTCTCGAGTTCTTCACCGTTGCCGAAAGCGCGATTATCTGCAGATTGCTATTCAGGCGCTGGAATTTTGTCAGTATTACTTCCAAGGTGGGCCCTCTCTCAGGGTCATGTATTAGGTGGACCTCATCCGCTACCACTAAAGATATCATCTGCAGCCAAGCTGTGCGATGGCGCAATAGAGAATCGGCCTTTTCCGAAGTAGCCACGATTATATCATAATTCTCTAGCTCAGGCTCCGCTGAGTCCAGGTCACCAAAGGAGACCCCTATCTTGATTCCCAACCGCTCGAAACGCCTTAGATCCTCGTATTTCTCCGAGGCCAAGGCGCGAAGGGGAACGATGTACAAGGCCTTTCCACCTCTGACCAAAACATGTTTTAGTGCGGCTAAGTAGGCCACCAACGATTTTCCGCTGGCCGTGGGGACCGCAAGGAAAAGATTTTTTCCTTCCAGGGCAAGAGGCACCGCCTTTTCCTGCGGTGGATATAACTCAGATATCCCTTCTTCCATTAGAATATCGATTACTCCAGGCGGAAGGTCTAGCTCCTCTAGCTTCATTTGCTCCAATCATAATAAAAAGAATAACCTTTAACCCCTTCCTTCCACTATCGATGTTGATGCGGGACATAGCTGAACACATAGCATCACGGTGTATTCGGAAACCGCCGAAAAATTAATTATCCAGCGATTCTAGTGCCAAAACTCTTATTAAGTGGTAGTATTTTTAGTTAAATCCAGTGTCCAGAGGTAAGTTGTACATGACCGTTGAGGAACCAGGTGGCACCGAGGCTCTCCCCGATGTAGACACCTGGATTGAGAAGCAGCCTTTTACCACTACTGCCGAGATTAAAATCCCTGAGAAGCTGGCCGATCAGGTCATCGGACAGGATAAGGCAGTGGAGGTCATTAAAAAGGCTGCTGAGCAGAAGAGGCACGTCATGCTCATAGGGGAGCCAGGCACAGGCAAGTCTATGCTGGCTCGATCCATGACTGAGTATTTGCCCAAGGGAGAGCTGCAAGATGTCATCGCCTATCATAATCCAGAGGATCCGAATGAACCGAAGATCCGCATAGTTCCAGCGGGTAAGGGGAAGGAGATAGTGGCCGCCCAGAAGAGAGAGGCTATGCAGCGCAAGCAGCAAAAGGCTTCCATGGTCACGGTCATCGTGCTGATGGTGGTGATGCTCACCGTGGTCCTTTGGCTCCAGACAGGGGATCCATCGTTCATATTGGTCGGGATAGTGGCTGCGGCGGTGATATTCTTCGCCATGCGCTATTCGGGGCAGAGACAGGAGAACTACATGGTTCCCAAGCTTCTGGTCTCTCATGAAGAGAATGACATGCCACCTTTCATTGATGCTACGGGAGCGCATGCTGGTGCACTATTAGGAGATGTGAAGCACGATCCCTTCCAGTCCGGTGGTCTGGAGACGCCAGCACATGAGCGCCTGGAAGTGGGAGCGATTCACAAAGCCTCCAAGGGCGTGCTTTTCATCGATGAGATTAACATGCTGCGCATAGAGTCGCAGCAGTCTCTTCTCACGGCCCTTCAGGAAGGCAAGTTCCCCATCACCGGCCAGAGCGAACGCTCTTCCGGAGCCATGGTGAAATCTGAACCAGTGCCTTGCGACTTCATATTGGTATGCGCTGGCAATCTCGATGCCGTATCTGGTATGCATCCCGCTCTAAGGTCGCGCATTCGCGGATATGGCTATGAAGTCTACATGAAGTCCACCATGGATGATACCGAGGAGAATCGTACCAAGCTCATCCGCTTCGTGGCCCAAGAGGTAGCCAAGGATAAGAAGATACCTCATTTCGACAAGCGCGCCGTGGCCGAGATAATCAAAGAGGCCCAGAGGCGTGCCGGGCGCAAGGGGCAACTCACTCTTCGTCTGAGGGAGCTAGGCGGACTGGTGAGGGTAGCAGGTGATATCGCTAGGGAGAACAATCAGCCAGTGGTGACTCAGGAGCATGTCTTGGCGGCGAAGAAGATCGCACGTTCGCTGGAGCAGCAGATTGCCGACCGCTATCTTGAGGCCCGCAAGGAATACAAGTCTTTCGTCACTGAAGGGGCCGAAGTAGGGATGGTGAATGGATTGGCTGCCTTGAATACGGAGAGCTCTATGGCCGAATATTCCGGCGTGGTGCTGCCCATCGTGGCCGAAGTCACTCCGGCGCAGAGCAAGAACGCGGGAAGGATAATAGCCACGGGCAAGCTGGGAGAAATCGCCAAAGAAGCCGTGTCAAATGTTTCGGCCATCATAAAGAAATATACTGGCGAGGATATCTCCAACCATGATGTCCACGTGCAGTTCATCGGCACTTATGAGGGAGTGGAGGGAGATTCTGCCTCCATCTCGGTGGCCACAGCCGTCATATCCGCTCTGGAGGATGTCCCAGTAGACCAGACGGTGGCCATGACTGGTTCGTTGAGCGTACGGGGGCAGGTACTCCCGGTAGGAGGGGTCACGGCCAAGATCGAAGCTGCGGCAGAGGCGGGCATCAAGAAAGTCATCATCCCCGCAGCGAACTTGAAGGATGTGGTGCTGGAGGAGCGCTATATCGGGAAGATACAGATAGTGCCTGTGACCAATATGTCTGAGGTGCTAGAGAACGCCTTAGTAGGGGGCATCAAGAAGGATAGCCTCATCAAGAAGCTTACCTCTCTAGTCGAAGGAGCGCCCTTGTCCGGGGCCTCAAGACCCGCCTTACAAGGCTAAAAACCCCTTTTCTATTTCTTATTTTTTGCAGTTTTTTCTTATCTCAACGGCGAAGCATTGAATACCCGCATATGGCATCCTTGTCGAGAACATGTCCACACAGGCAGAGAAGACGGCCTTGGTGATAGGCAGATTCCAGCCTTTTCACAAAGGCCATTTAGAGGTCATTCGCTCCATAGTCGATGAATGCCATTCCATCATCGTAGGGATAGGTAGTGCCCAGCTCTCCCACACTTGTGAGAACCCGTTCACTGCGGGTGAGCGGCATCTCATGATATCACGCTCACTGCGCGCCGCGGCTATTGCCGAGTATTCCATCGTGCCCATAATGGATATCAATCGCTATGCGGTCTGGGTGGCGCATGTGGTCTCGCTAGTGCCTCCATTCCATGTCGTTTATAGCAACAATCCCTTGACCCGAAGGTTGTTTTCAGAGGCTGGTTATGAGGTAAGGGCCTCTCCCTTGTTCAACCGTAAACTGTATTCCGGCACGGAGGTGCGTCGAAGGATGCTATCGGGCGAAAGTTGGGAAGAGCTCGTGCCTCAGGCCGTGGTTGAGGTCGTAAATGAGATTAATGGGGTGGAGAGGATAAGGGAGCTGGGGCCAAAGCAAGTGGAGAGGAAGGATCATGGACTTATCGACTATGGTGGGGAAAACGCTTAAGCAACGCGGCCTCAGCCTGGCGCTGGCAGAGAGCCTTACTGGAGGCCTCATCGGAGCGATGATCACGGAAGTCCCAGGATCCTCAGCCTATTTCGTACTCGATGTAGTCGCCTACAGCAATCGCTCGAAAGTGGAGATCCTGGGCGTCCAAGAGAGCACATTGCGCTCCCATGGTGCGGTTAGCGCCGAGTGCGCCCGAGAGATGGCTTCGGGCGTGAGGCAGATTGCCGGCGCTGACCTTGGTGCCTCTTGCACCGGCATCGCTGGGCCAGGCGGTGCCACGGCCAAGAAACCCATTGGGCTTGTATATTTAGCAGTCGATGATGGGCGACGCACTCTGATCGAGGAGCGCTGCTTCCAAGGCGATCGCGCCGAGGTGCGGAAGGCCACAGCCCAACGCCTCTTGGAGTTGATCCTGCTGACCCTGGAACCTTGAGCTCAAGGATAATTATTTTATTCGTCGAGATCGATTCACTTATGGGATGGGTGCACAATTAATGGCAATCGGCGCATCAGTGACTAGAATACCGACTGGGGTTGCGGATTTCGATTCGATCATCAAAGGTGGGCTCCCTATAGGCTCGACGGTGCTGCTACTGGGCGAGTTGGGCGCAGGACAGGTGGAGTTTGCATACACCTCAGCCGCCAAATTGGCCCTGGTCAAGGAGCACCCGGAAGCGGGGACCTATTTCCTGGGACATGCGGCCAAGAACGGCCATATACCGAAGAAGATCTGCTATATCACCTTCTCCCGCTCCCGTGAGGATATCTTGCAGGAGATCAAGGTCTCCTTCAACAACGACTTCTATGAAAGCTTCGAGAGGAACGTGATCTTCAAGGACTTCTCAGGAATATATTTCCGCAAGACGCTGGTGCCAAAGAGCTGGGGTGGGGACGCCTCCTCCATTTTCCTACCTCCGAATGAGGACAACGTGCTAGAGGCCCTAGTGAACTTCATGGACGAGAACGCCCCCGATTCCCTGGTGATCATCGACTCCCTTACTGACCTGGCCGTGAGCGCCAGCATCGATGTGACGGATCTAGTCCAGGTGCTCAGAGGCATGACTCGAATCTCTAAGCAGTGGAATGGCATCGTGTACCTCATACTGACAAGGGACATCGTGGACGAGCGCAAGCAGAGAATGATAATGGACTCGGTGGACGGGGCCCTGGTCTTCGAATGGAGCAAATTCGCCATGAGCTCTAAGCGCCAAAGGTATCTTTACGTGGAGAAATTCATGAGCATACTACCACATCTCGATAAGGAGAGGATAGCCAGATTCGCCACCGTGGTGACGGCCGAAAGTGGCTTGGTGGTGATAGACACGGAAAGGGTGGGTTGATGATCGAACGGGTCAAGACAGGAATTGATGGTCTGGACGAGATGCTTGAAGGAGGCTTCCCTAAGGGTCATACAGTGGTGGTGATGGGCTCTTTCGGTACGGGCAAGACCACTTTCGGACTTCAGTTCCTGAACCAAGGCCTTAAGCAGGGAGAGAAAGGGATCTATATCTCCCTGGAAGAGGACGACCGCTCCATCTTAGATGATGCCATGGCCTTCGGCTGGGATCTCAAACCCCATATAGACGCCAAAAAGCTGGTCATAATCAAGCTGGAACCCAATGACGCTAAGACCACCATAACCCGCATCAAGAGCGAGCTCCCTGAGTTCATTAAGACCTTCGGAGCCACCCGCATAGTTTTCGATTCAGTATCTCTGCTCAACATGCTGTATGAGAATGAGCATGACAAGCGTGTCAATCTCTTCAATCTCTCTCAATTGGTAAAGAAGACAGGAGCTACCTGCCTGATGACAGCTGAGACTAACGACGACAACCCTCTGGCCACCAGAGACGGTTTGGCGGAGTATGTGGCAGATGGCGTGATTGCGCTGCGTTACGTCGAGGTCAAGGAAAAGAACGAGATGATCCTTACGCTTAGGGTGGTCAAAATGAGGCGCATCAAGCACTCGCGCAGGATCACGCCTTACAGCATCGGGAGCAAGGGCCTAGAAGTCTACGCCGGCGCTGAGCTCTAAAGCCTCACCTTTCGATTTCTGTATCGAGTTTAGGCTTATTTGCTGCCGCCTGAGCTTCCGTACTCTTCTGAGATAACAATTTCGAGCTCCAACCTCTCAAGCCTGGTAGTTTGGCTAGATTGGACCCGAGCAGCGCTACCCCCCTCTTGCCGTGGATGTTGCAGGTCCAGCGGTCCACTCCCCCTACCTTATATTTATATTCCTCTGGACCCGGTCCCAAGTCATATTCGGCATATCCTTCCTCTTGCGTCTCCTTCATGGCATAATAGACCGACAAATACCCAGGTGCATAGGGCCGATAATCATCGTTCATGCCTATCTTGAACAACCTGACTACATCCCGTTCGAGGATGCAGAACTGCTGTGCGGCCACATTGCCGTCTATCAGCACCTCGTACACCAGCATCTCCCCCTTCTCCGCCGATCTCGTAGATATATCTTTTAGGAAAGATGCCTGGCGCGGATCGTTGAATATGCTGCCTCCCTTGGCAGCCCAACGGCGCTTATGCTGTTCCACATAGACGTCCACTGCCTGCGCCAAGCTATCCGGTGATCTTCTTGTACGGAAGCATATGCGACCTTCGTTCTCCAGGGAGTCCAAAATTCGCTGCACCTTTTTGGCGGAGCGAGGTTCGAAATTCTCCAGAATTTCTTTCCCCTTATTCAGGGTGACATAAGGACAGGGCTTTGAGTCGTTCATCTCGGCAGCCCAATCCTTACCCATCCTCTGAAAAAGGGCCTTCGTAAGCGCATCGCATCGTAGATCGCGCAGTTGTAACATGTCCCAACGCAGCCGACGCATTCCTCGCAGTAGGGCCTCTGCGGCCTCCCCAGTATCCAAGGAGAAAGGGAATCCCAGATCATGGTATTCAGTGGTCTCTCCCACATTCCCCGCCAGGCAGAGATATGAGAGAGTAAATCGGCTGAGCTTCGTGCGATACAAAGCCAGCGGTGCAACCCCTTTTAACTCGTCCTTCTGATAAAATGCCAGTACCCTGGGACTGGCGAGCCCCCAGAAATGCTCGAACCAGGTGAGCGTCCAAAGGTGCGAGGTGAAGACCGAAGTACCGCTCGCCCTCTGCAGCACATCCCAATCCTGGCCAAGGCCTTTAAGGTCATCGATTGCAGTGATGACCTCCAATCTCAACCCCATGCGCAGCAGCTCCCATTAAAGTAATACTAAATCATGATTTATCAGGCTTCCCTGCTTTGCCCATCAGGCCGCGGGCCATCGCTCCTAGAGGATCTCTTCTTATGGCTTGCAGATTGGCGCGGTGACGAGCGCGTCTCGTCTCCCTTTTAATCATCCTCTCCACCCTTTCCCAAGGTACTTGCGACAGGCTGCGCTGAGGGTAGGATGATATGCCATATCCACCGAGGGTAGCCCACCCTTCTAAGGTGGTCGGCTCCTTGAAGCCGAACTGCTTCGCCACCTCCAAGTATTCCGTCCCTGGAGTGGGAAGGAACATGCTGAAGTAGAAGCCATCCGCCTCCAGTTTTCTAAGCATGGCTTCCGTTTGCTCGAAATCCTCCATGGTCTCTCCAGGCAGGCCTACCATCAGCATGGCGTTGCCTTTAAGCCCTGCGGCATGAGTTATTTCGAAAGCTCGTATGATATCCTCCTTCTTAACACCCTTGAGGACAGTGGATAGCAAGCGGTCCGATCCCGTCTCCACGCCTATCAATAGCTCAACGCATCCTGCCTCCTTCATCTCCCTGACCAAATCTTGACTCACATCGCGAGCGCGGATCTCACAATTCCACAGGATATCTATATTGCGCTCGCGTAGAAGGCGGCAGAACTCCTTAATGCGCTTCACGTCTCCAGCGAACAGGTCATCATCAAAAATGATTGCGCCCACTCTCGGTTCTAAAGACATCAAATGTTGTATCTCCTCAACGACTTTGGTGGCGGATCGAGAGGTCCAACGATATCCCCACATATTCTTCGTATAACAGAAGGAGCAAGTTCCTGGACAACCTCGGCTAGTGACCATGGGGATGGCCAATCGGCCATGATAGGGTATGAGGAAGCGATCCAGGGGGAGTATGCATTCCCAACAGGGCATTGGTAGCGAATCAAGGTCTCTGATGCGCTCACGAGGGGCGGTACGGACGTATTCTCCAGACCGCAAGAATGCTAGGCCAGGCACCTGCTCCAGTTCTCGCCCCTCGCTCCATGCTCGAATAAGTTCCAGCATGGTTAGCTCTCCTTCTCCCACGACCACCACATCCACAGGAGCCTGGCGCAAACACATCTCGCTCATGGCGGAAGGGAATGGACCTCCCCACACCACCCTACAGCCCAACTCCTTGGCCAAAGCGCTTGCCTTTTTGGTTCGAAGCAGGCAGGATCCCATTATCACCGTGAAGCCGACAATATCTGGCGAAAAGGATGCTAGCGAGGAACGAATGGATTCATCGATAGGGAACGAGCTCCAATCAAAAATTTTGACCTCTAGACCGGCTTGTTGCAAATAAGCGCCTATGCTCATTATTCCCAATGGTGGGCTGACTATTATCCCTGGCTCACCCTTTTCAAAGCCCATGTTCACTAGGGCCACTTTTTTCAGAGCCATTCATCATCATCTCACAGAGTTCCAGATATCTTTTAATGTAGGAGCTGGGTTCGTGATAACGTTGGTATCTCATAAAAGCATTCTTTCTCAACTCGGAGCGTTTGGATGGATCAGAGATCACTCTGACCGCTTCCGCGATTGACCTGGGTTCGGGCTCGCAAGATTCTCCGCACTTGGGCGACTCCACCAGCTCCGGAAGTCCACCGCGTCGCGTCACTATCAAAGGCACACCGAGAGAAAGAGCCTCAATGCATGCAAGAGGCGAGTTTTCATTACCTGTTGAGGGGCAGATGAGGGCGCGAGAGGATCCCATTTCCTGCCATAACTCATCTCCGGTCAAGAAGCCTTTATAGCATATTCGTCCCCCTGTGAGGCGTTCCATTCTCCGCACCTCCTCCTCAAGGCTACCCTTCCCCATGATGTGCAGAGATCCCAACGACTCATCCTCAAAAGCCTTTAATAGAAGATGTAATCCCTTGCCTTTCTCCAAAACACCAACGAAGCAGAAATGTTCGCCTTCAGGCCAGTTGTTGGACGGAGGCCGTGGGGCGAAGTTAGGAAGGACTGTGGCTTCTAGGCCAAGGAAGTGCTGCAGGCGACTTGCTAAGAAATGAGAGGGGGAAATGATGAGTCGAAGGGAGCCAAGAGCCTTCGGCATGAGGAAAGGTCTCCATATCTGCGGTGGCCTACCAGTCGCCACGTTGCATCGGGAACACTTGCGTATCTGGCATGTCTCCTTGCCCTTGAACATGAGATCGCTTCGGGGGCAGATGAGCCAATAGTCGTGAGCGGTGTATACGCTCGGGAATCTGCTGCGATAAAGTACACCTGCCCCTAAAAGGGATATATTATGATGGTGAATCCAGTCGGGTCTGATCTCGGCGACCAATCTTTCCAATGAACTCTCAGCCCTGTGATTTCGACCGGTTAGATATGTGGCAAAGGCAGAAACTCCTCTCAGACGTCCTTCGATAGGATGTATTGTAGGAGATGAAGGGATGTCGCCTGAGACCTTCCCTCTCTTCAGGCGATAAGCGTCTAGGCTATATATGATATGCACTTCGTGTCCTCTTCTTTCCAGCTCATCCCTTAGCATCTTCACGTGCGTCGCATCCCCCCCGAGATGGAAGGGAGGAAAGAAAGTAGAGGTCATTATGATGCGTTTGCTTTCCATGATCTACTCACTCAATGGGCGTGCTTCATCCTATATATGAAATAGTTTTTCATCGCCTTAGCAGCATATCTTACGGCCAGATCCAAATCTTCTGGTTCTCTCATCACATGACCTATATTTCGCATCCACCAACGCGGATTGAAGTAAAGGGAACGATAAGCCAGGCTGCGCGCTTCATTCAGCTCCGTAGGCGAGAGATATTCCGTGCCCACTACGGCATCGTCTTGATAAAGTCGGCGGAAGTCCACGGCATCAGTTCCATTCCCTCCATAAACCATCTCATACAATTTCGTACCGGGATAGGGCACAGCGACATTGAACTCAGCACTGTTGGGCAACGTATCCTTTACGAATTGGATTGTTTCCTGCACCGTTTCCCAGCTCTCGCCGGGCAATCCTAAGATGAAGGAGGCAAAAGTCTTGATGCGCGCTTCCCTAGCCCAGGCGATCGCCTTTCTGGCTTGATCCACCTTGATGCATTTGTCTGTGTTATCCAATATCTTTTGGCTTCCCGACTCCACTCCATAGGATATACCGCGGCATCCCGCCTGGCGCATACGCTTCAATAGCTCTAGATCCACGAGGTGAGTGCGGGTGTTACAGTACCATCCAATGTCCATGCCTTCCTCTATCATGGCGTCGCAAAGCTGCAGCACCCTTTTCTTATCTAAAGTGAAAGTCTCATCGAAAAACGACACGGTACGAATGCCATAGCGCTGTTTGAGGTACCGCAATTCCTCCACAGTTCTTCGCGCAGATTTTGGCCTCCATTTCGTGCCCGCGACAGTGCAGAAGCTGCATTTGAAGGGGCACCCTTTTGAGGTGTATATTATAGTATAGGGCCTTCCTGCGGGTGCGGTCACGAAATACGGCTCAAGGGAGGGGAGAAGATCGAAGGCAGGTATGGGAAGCGAGTCGTAATCTTCGAGCGGGGAGGCATCAGGATTCACCTTGATTTCGTTGCCCACGCGGTAAGCGATGCCGCTCACCCCCGAAGCATCCCCGCTGCTCTCCAAGGCTTGGATCAATGAAGGCGTCACCACCTCATACTCATGCCGTATATAGAAATCCATACTAGGTGCCAGCGACATCACTTGTTTGGGCATGGTGCGTAGGGTCCAACATATTCCGACGGTAATCGTGTCCGGGTCGTTGGTCTTAGCCAGCGCGGCGGTCTTGACATCATGATCAAAGGTAGTGGGGGTAAAGCGGAAGATTACGATATCAGGGGAAAGAATCCTCAAACGCTCCTCTAAATCTTTCCATGAGAGGTTAAAGCCGTTCATGTCGAGCAGCGATACCGATTGCCCGCTTTGGCGCAGAAGGGCGCCCACCTGCAGAAGACTATAGGGTTCAAGGACAGAATAACGTTCGGTTATCTCGCACCTCTCCTCTCTAATCACAGGGATGCCTTCGAAACGAGGCGGATTAACTAGGAGTACCTTCATTCTTTTTCCTCCAGCACCATTCGGTACATCTCCGCGGTGGTAGAAGCCATTTTGGTGGCAGAGAATTGCTCGCAAACTTTGCTCCTAGCTTGATTAGCCAGGCTGGAGGCGAATTTCTTGTCCATGAGCACCTTGATCAGTGCCGCGCCAAAATTTTTCGGGTTACCCGGCTGAACCAGAATACCGTTGCGGCCACTGTCGATCATCTCCGGTATCCCTCCAACATCTGTAGCAATCACTGGTAGCTGACAGGACATCGCCTCTAGCACGGTCATGGGAAAACTCTCGGAGTAGCTGGGAAGAATGAATGCTGAGGCCATGGAATAGAGGTAGGGCATTTCGGGATACGGAACACCACCTAGAAAAACATACCTTTCCTTAGGAACTCCCAGGGAATCCAGTAGCTGTCGCCAGGGCTCTATCTTCCCCGCTCCGGCAAACACCATGAGGGCGTCAGTCTCCTCATGGATGAGAGCGAATGCTCGTATGGCTAGGTCAATACCTTTTAAGGCTATCATTCGGCCGGAGAAGAGCACGATCTCCCTGCCTTCGAGTTGGGGGAACTTTTGCGCACACTCTCTTATGGGTAGGGGACGGAACATGCTCGTATCCACACCGTTATGTACAATCCTCCAATGCCTTGGCATGCGATAGATTTTAGAATACAGTCGGCGGATGAACTCCGAAACATAGATGGCGTGATGACATCTGTAGAAGTATGCCCTCTCCAGGCTACGAAGGAGGGGAAGCATCAAATAGGTCATTTTTTCCGACCGTTCGAGCTGCCTCAAAGGCACCCTGGAGCGTCTGGTGCCCATGCGTTGCGAGTCAATAGTGGTGTGCACAGTCGTTAGTTTGGGCGTTTCCGGGTCTAGAAAGCGCAAAAAAAGGTCTGGCATCTGGGCATGATTGGCATGGAGAAGGTCGAAGCCATATCGCTTCTTTAGAGACCTAAACTTGCTGAGCATTTTGAATTGGAATTGATTATTGTAGAGGAAGTAGTCCTCTGCATATCCTAGATAATGCACATTTATCCTTTGCAGGATTTCCTTAGTTTCAGGGGTCACGATGACTTCCCCTTTTCTCTTGAGGGTTAAAACGTGCACATCTATGTTCTCTGGCATCTCCTTGGCCAGTAAAGTCACATAAGTGCCTATCCCACCCCAATTGGGCAGGAACTCAGGAGTTGCTATGGCGATCTTCATTTCACCACGAGCTAAGGTCCTTCAGGAGGATGTATCATGGCTCTCATGCGGTTCAAGTCGGTGTCTGGATCGCCGGAAAATCTTTTAGACTTGGCCAAGGAAAACCTTCTCTCCAACAGCTTGCGGAATATCATTATTCCTGAGTTGATGGGCACGAGCTTCGACTCACCTTCCCTGGGATAATATGTGATTGGGATCTCTTTTATCTTAAGTCCATTACGCACTGACACCGCGAACATCTCTGCTTCTAACTCGAAGCGCTCCGAATCTAACTCCATAGATCGGATAGCGTCCAAACGGAATCCCCATAGGCCGGTGCATACATCAGTGCATGGGTGCATGTAAATTATCGAAGCCATGAGGCTGAGGATCAAATTTCCAAAATAGTTGAGCTTCGACATGGCTCCTGGCTTGATCTCTCCCCGGAACCTAGAGCCCATCACAACATCATACCCTTCCTCAAGAGCCGCCACTACATCAGCTAAATATTTAGAAGGATAGGTACCATCACCGTCCAGCATTAATAGGTATTGGGAATCTAACAAAGTGGATAGGACATAAACATCTGAGATGGCCCCTTCCCTTCCTGACAAGGCTCGTAATACCACCTCTTGTGGTTGACTCAAGGAAAATGCCTGGCGCACTCCCAGGCCCTTGCCTTTCCCTTCTTGGATATAGACTCGTGCTCCTCGTGATATGGCCACGTCTCGAGTATCATCACTTGAATTGCCATCGACCACAATAACCTCTACACTGAACCCGCGCGCATGGAACTCTTCAAGGGGTATGGTATCAATGACCTTCCCTAAGCTGCGGCCTTCGTTGAGGGTAGGTATCATTACCACTATCTTCCTAGAGGGGGACATCAGAACCCTCTCCTAGGAAATCGCGCAGATTCTTTCTTCTCAATCTTCTCGCTCCTTTCCCTTCGCGAGCACATTCCCGCCTCCCCCCTAACGAGGCTAGATTGCTCTGCGTTCGGGCCACGAACCCGAGTAATATAGGGATTCTCTTTTTGACCTTAATAAATGTTTGTATATAAGAGTGTGCAATATTAGTTATTGTCCATTATCAAATAAGATAATACGTATTGATTCTCTTAAGAATCAAATATCATTTCGGAGAACATTTTGGAGTATGATTTTCCCTCTCTAATCAAAGCGAGGAATGCCAGAAGGAGTATCAGGCAGAATAAAGAAAATAAGATAAGTGAAGATAATGTAAGATTCTCTTCCAGGTTCAAAACGTAGAAATACGCAATTTGTGCCGCTCCTTGAATGTTGAACAATCCTAAGATACAAATACAGGCCAGTACTTCGCTCTTGCTCCTAGGTAATTTATTGGCTTTCATGAGCAAGATAGCCGTGAAAGGGATAATTGCTGCTGTTATGAGAGCGATCTCTGTCCTGATGGCGAAAAGGGTATTGAACTGGTTGAACTGCACAAAATCCATGGAAAATGGGTACCAAGGATAAACATGACCTATGTAAGTGTCAGCTAGAAGATGAGAAATCATCGAGATGCAGGCTATAACCGCCAACCACGGGCGCCACTCATGCAAGGCGGTCAAGGCCACGACACTGACTATCAGCATCACTGTTGCGCCTATTAGGGAATGACTGAAGGGCCGAAGGATAGAAAAATGTAGGAAATCAGGGAGGATAGAGAAAAAGCCTACATATGCCAAGGCCATTGGCTTCCTCTCTCCCCGGCGCAGGGATATGACAATTATTGGAAAGGACAGTAGTAGCCCGATGACAACATGACCCGGAAGCCACATCATGACCTCATGGGTGTTTTAATATAAGCCTGTGTTTGAAAAAAAGCCAATGGAAGCAAAAGAAGTGTTGATATCTTAATCAAGAGATACCTCGGTCAGAAGAAGAGAGGATAAGCTTGCAATCACGTACAAAGAGAAAGGGGATAGCGGATTGGGCTCTTATAGCGCTTACCTTCTCTGGCTTTCTTTCGGTCGTTATCTCATCCTTATCCTTTGAGATCGAATGGGTGCCTAGATTGGAGTTGGGGTTATTTCGCCTCATGCCAATCGGATATTGGCTGGGTATGATCTTAATGAGTTTGGCATTGTTATTAGGATATGTTTCATCCAGCGAACGGGCTTTCTTTGCACAAGGTCTATTTCTTTATCTTGGACTATGGTGCGCTCCTATTCTTTACTTGCGCCTACCTGAGGTTTGGGATTCCTATATGCATTATTTCTCCTCCATGGCCATAGCTGAGCAGGGAAGTCTGTTGGCGCAGGGCCTCTTCTCATATTCTGCTAATTATCCTGGTTTCTTCGTCGTAGGCTCATCCTTTCATCTTTTGGCTGATCCTGATGTGCTGCTTTTCTTGAAGTTGTACTCTCTTTTTGTTAGTGCCATCACTTTTATTGCGGTATATTTATTCGTGCGTACATATCTACCCTGGCGGGACTATCGCTTCGCTCTGATGGTCTCGATATTCGGTAACGTCTGGCTTCAGTACAATTTCTCCCCTCAATCCTTGGGTCTTATGGCTGGATTGATGGTATTTGTGTTCTTGGAGAAAAGGGGCCTACGCTGGGACATGATGGCATTGGCGGCTTTCATCTACGTCGTAGTCTCACATCCAACCACCGCACTATTTGTCGTGTCAGGGCTTATCGTCAGGGAGATTCTGGTGGCGCTTAAGACCTGGAGAGCTAATCGAAAGGGCTGGGAGCTAAGGGAAAGGCCCTGGCCAGTCATCGCTTTCATTCTCGTCTGGATAGGATGGCTTTTTACCGGAGCGAGAGAGTATTCTGGCTTTCTTTGGCGGCAAATAATCAGTAAACTCTCATTCATATTCGAGGTTCCAGAGGCTACGAGTCAGGCTGTTGGACAAAGAACAGCGGGTAATATTTTCCTGCTTGGGCCTTATTTCAGGTTGGCACTACTTGGCACCCTTATGCTTTTTCTGGTCATAGCCATGCTGCATTGGTGGCGCAGCAAGAGAAGGCGTCCATTATATGGCGGTCTTCTCGCCATGGCTTTCGTACCCATAGTTGTAATTCCACTTGACATTTTCATTTTTCAGGGTCAGGTGTACGATCGCGGATTTCTTTATTTTGCTCTCTCCGCTCCGATTCTCATAACTCTCATGTACTACAGGCGCTGGTCCTCCTGGAAGAAGATTGTGGCTTTAATAATCGCTGCAGCCGCCCTCATGTCCTGTGCTTCTTTATTTTACCAGGAAAGTTTGTATGTGGTTAGCTCTCGCTCCCTTGATATGTCAGAATTCTTGGACGAGCATGTGGCGCCGGATACGTACGTCATAGGGGGTACATATCCCGATCTCGTATGGCGAGAATCGAACTGGACGCATTTCACTAGGCTTAAGTACTGGCAAATTTACCCTCAACCCTTCGAGAACGTGACTAGGGATGGGGCCGCGGGCATGATTTTCGATCGGACTACCGAATTATGGCAGGCCCAGTGGGGGCAAATGTTCATTTACGAATTCTATCTCAATAATGCCACTAAATTCTCCAAAGTCTATGAGAGCGGAGCCTATATGATGATTTATGGGGGACGGGTTCGAGCATGAGATTGGGGCTTGTCAATCTTATAACCAAAACAGCAGACCTGCCCAAGGCAGCAGTCCCTCCTTTTGCGGCGGAAAACCTTAGGCCTACAACAGATTGCGATATAAACGTGGTGGAGTTCGCTAGACGCATCATTGAGCTGGGGCATGAAGTGCATATTTTTGCATCCGACGCGTTCATGCCATATCAACCCTGCCCCGCAGAAAAAGGATTGAGGATAGAATATCTGCCCACCTCTATGAAGTTCGTATTTCCCGCGGCTATTTTCCCTTTCACTCCTGACTTGGCTAAGATGCTGAGAAATGGTGCTTACGATTGCATTCTAAGCACTGAACTCTTCCAAAGCGGGACTATTCTCACCTGGTTCGCCACCCGGGGCACTAGCACGAGAATATTCATCTGGCAGGAGCTGGATGTGCTCATGCGCGGTCCCGCCGGTAAAGTTCAGGAGATATATTATCGCACTTTGGGTAGGAAAGTAGTCTCAGATGTGGCCGGCATAATCACTCGCTCCCTTTCAGCGCGCAAACATCTTCTGGAGAACGGAGTACCGGAAGACAAAGTAGCTCCGGAGATAGTACACTCTGGGGTCGATTGCCATCTCTTCCGACCTTTGGATAAAATGAAAGCGAGAGAGAGGTTTGGGCTACAGGAGTTTGAGGACGTGATCCTATGTGTGGGGAGGGCGCATCCTAACAAGGGTTTTGATTTGATGATAAAAGCAATGCCAAGGCTTTTGCGCGAAAGGCCTAATGCTGTGCTTGTGTTGAAAACCAATGGACCTCAACTCCTGGCATTGCAGGTTTTGGCCCAGAAATCAAGATTGGAAAACTCTATCAGATTTATATCTGAGCCCTTAAGCAGGCAAGATATGCCCTGGCTCTTCAATTGCGCAGACCTCCTTGCTATCACCAGTCGTATCGATCTGTTCCCTTTCACAGCCATTGAAGCCATCTCATGCGGCGTGCCAATAGCCACATCTTTCGCTAGAGGGCTGAAGACTGATATCGTGGACAAGGGAGCGGGCTTCATCCTCCCTAAAGATTATGAGTTGCTGGGGTTGGAGATTTCTCATTTGTTGAGGGAAAAGGGGAAGTTGCGTGAAGTAGGCATTAGAGGCAGGGAGCTGGCAGAAGCTGAATTCGATTTCAAAATCAGCGCTTCTCGGCTATGTGCAGCATTGGAGAGAGGATGTGCGTGAACCAGAAAATAAAGGTGCTCTTCATCCCTAAAGTGGAAAAGAAGGGAATCACGAGTGAACGCACCCCGAAGATGATGGAACTACTGTCTCGTTCGTTCGAGGTCAAAGGTCTTCCGATGGACCGATTGGACGCATTTGTTTTTAACCAGTCATACAACAAGCCAGCGCGGTACCTTCTCTTCCCAATGGATGTGGCCCATATCGCCTGCATGGTGATAAGAGAATTGAGAAGAGAAAAGTATAATGTTATCTTCGCAGAGGGTTCATATTATTCGCTAGCCGCTTCTCTGGCCGCTTGGTTGACACGCACCCCCCTGATTTGGGATAATCACGGCAATATCGTGACATTTTCCAAGATTCAAGGTAAATCCCGCATTTTTACGTGGGGCAATCTGATTTTCGAGCGCAGACTGCAGAGGCTTTGCTCCAAAATTCTCGTGGTCAATCAGCGCGATATGGAGGACTATGTCGATTTAGGCTTCGAGAGAAGCAAATTGGAAGTGGTGCCTACGTGCGCGGACATGATCATGGTCCGTAAAGGCATACGCAAGCGAGAACAGGCCAGATCTATTCTTGGCATACCGAATGGAGAAGTTTTAGTATTGTTCGTAGGCATGCTGACATATGCGCCCAATGCGGAAGCGGTGCAATATCTAGCATCCATCCTGCCGGAAATCAGGAAAGATTTCCCTCACCTCAATCTGTACGTGGCCGGAGCGGGCCCACCGCCGATAACACCTCCTGAGGGCATGCATTTCCTAGGATTCGTGCCAGATCTCTATATTTGGCTATCGGCGTCAGACATCTGCGTGGCGCCTATTTGGCGCGGGGTAGGCATCCTTACTAAAGTAATTGACTATCTGTCCGCAGGAAAAGCTTCAGTTGTGACCCCTTTGGCCCTCGATGGAATACCTGAGTTGAAGGATGGCGTGAACTGCCTTATCGGCCAGGATTATGAGGATTTCAAACGAAAGCTTCGACTTCTAGTGCAGGACGAGATGTTGAGAGAAAGGCTGGCGAATGAGGGAAAAGGGCTCATTGAAAACCTTTATTCTTGTGAGGTCGTCTTCCAAGCATTGCAAGAGATAGTATTGGATCTGGCCGCACAATGAGGTGTCCTGCTTAAGTATAAGAAGGGAGATGGGGTGCTCCGAGAAAAAAGATGGAGAAACATGGAAGAGCAGGGGTAGCCCTGACCTGGTTGGAAGGTGCGGCAAAGATTTTGGACTTGGGATGTGCTGAAGGGCTGTTCACTAAGCTCGCTAGCGACTCAGGGCACGATGTAATTGGGGTAGATGTGGATCGATTCTCTCTGGTCAAAGCCAAGAGCGAAGCCCCAGGCGCAGAGTTCATAATGACTTCGGGCGAGGCCATGCCTTTCAGCGACTCAGCGTTCGATATGGTTGTCATGCTCGATGTGCTGGAGCATGTGCCTTGTGAGGAAATGACAGTCAAAGAGATTGATCGAGTCCTGCGACCGGGCGGTAGATTGATAGTTAGTGTACCTAACAAAGGAACGTTCGCACACATAGACGCTCAAAATTCCCTGATCTTCGCAGCTGGTAGGAAAGTGATCAAGAATAGAGGATATGCCCCCTGGCATAAGCATTATTCTCTTGCGGAGTTGCAGAGGCTCCTGGGCGAATCTTATAAGCTTGTTCGTTTGCGTTACGGAGGCTTGCTATTGTTCCCTTTGCTTGGATATGTGCTAATGTTTACAGATTCTTTAAGGCTTCACCGCTTATCCTCTTTTTTCCGCAAAGCGGAGCAGGTCGATTTCGACAAGGACTATGGTGAGAGAAGCTGGCACCTAATGGCACAATTTATTAAACAAGATCGAGCGAAAGAAGAATAGAGCCTACTGAGAACCTTTTTTAACCTGACATACATCTTCTCGAAATGATTGGGAGGAAGGAAGCTGAGGTTGGTCCTGGCCGCACCTGGACGGCCATATGATTTGGCTCTTGTCTGCACCATATCCACCCTGGCAGTCATGCTTTCTATCTTAGGATGGCGTTCGCCAATTCTGGATCTCTTGGCCTTTCTCAGCGTTTTCTTCCTCCCCGGTTGGGCATTGACCTCAGCTATCTTTCCTGGCAAAGGCTCATCCAAGGATTCATCGAATGTGAGTCTAGATGTGGGCCAGATATCCCTTTTGGAGAGATTTATGGCTTCCATAATCCTGAGTCTGGTCCTTTTCGCCATGGGAGGTATCTCTTTGGCCTGGTCGCCTGTGGGTTTCACCTCAAGCTTTGTATTGACCGAAGTTCTGGTGCTCAACATAGTACTGTCCGCAGCTGCAATATTTCGCAGATTCATGGTGCCTGAGGAAGAAGAGTTTGAGCTGATACTTGAATTGAAGTTGGGTCGAGGAGCAATCAACAATTATGACAAGTCGGTCCTGCTGTTAGCCTTGGCCGGCCTGTTAGTCGCCATATTGCTAAGCGTGGGAACACTACAAAAAGGTATACCACCTGAAACCTATACTGAGTTTTACATAACTGGACCGGATGGGTCGCTCGGCACACTGCCGCAAAGCCTGAGGGTGGGAGAGAACGCGACGGTAATTATAACCTTTGTCAATCACATGAGAGAAGCTGAGAAGTACAATCTCACTCTAGGAGTGTTGGAAGAGGATAAGTTCACCGATTACTCCGGCTTGAATTGGTCAACAGTTCATGATTTGCTCCCCAGCAAGGCGTTTTGCGCTGACGAGACTGTCCTCGATGGGCAGACCTTCTCTCGTCAATTCCTATTTCGCTTCCTCGAGCCCGGCCAACACCGATTGTTGTTCATCTTACAGTTTGATGACCAGATGCACGAGCTCTGGCTGATCGTCGATGTCGTATGAACTACCAAATGCGTTCTGTAACCTCTAGATCTTTTAATGTTCTCTCGAAGGACAGGAGATCCATATTCTGGGTGGGTGTAGAAGCCCTTTTAGTGATGTTCTGGCTCTGAGGACGGCGCACATGCACCATCTTAACTACTTCCGCGGGAGAAACAGAACTTTTCTGCAAGGGCTTTTTTCTCGCCGTGCCTGTTTGTCCGCGATGCCAACCCCAAGTACCCGCACCAAGAGCAGCCCCAGCCAAAGCCACAGCTCCCAATAGGACCGGGAGACTGGCTCCCAGTATAACTCCATCAGATATACCAGTCTTCACATCTAGCGCGCTTTTGGGCATAGCTTGGACTATGGCCGCGGAACTCTCTCCCGCGGCATTCACGGCTGTAACCATGAAATTAACTTGTTCATCATCCGGCACATCGTGAACTGCAAAGCTGTTCATTAGCCCTGTAACTTGCCCGATTAATATTGTCCCGCTCTTAGATTTGAGGTAGATGTTATAAGCCTCTATATCCGCTCCACCATCGTAATCTGGAGCATCCCATTTGAGCACTACCATCCCATCGTAAGGGACATAGGTGAGTGAAAGCGGCGGATCGGGCAGTCCATAAGGCTTTACAGGAGGACCTTCAAGCGCCTCCCCTATACCCATAGGCGTTATGGTAGCCACTGCATATGTATAATAACGGCCGTTTATCAGCCCCTCATCCAGATAAGAGGTGCCATTGGTGCTGGCTATCATCGTCATTTCTTCTCCTGAGCTCTGACGATAGATGGTATAGCCTAGTACTTCCTCTCCAACATCATATTCTGGAGACTGCCAACTTAGAAGCACTTTTCCATCTTGCGCAGTGACCGTCAAGCCTTTTGGAGGAGCAGGTTTCTTGCTAAGGGAAACCGATGCCAAGTTGGAGAGCGCGCTCTCCCCTACAGCATTTAGCGATGAAACGCGGTAATAGACGAAGTCGCTCTTCGGCAGAGCGGTGTCAGTGAAGCTCAGCCCAGAGCTTACGGTGGTAAGTTTGGTCAATTGAGATGGTGAAGTCCCGCGATAGACTACATAGGTTATTCTTTCGCTTCCCCCATCCTGCTCAGGTTTTTCCCACGTCAGCATTACGGAATTTTTACCTTTCGTCGCCACCAAGTTACCAGGAGGAGAGGGTGGCAACAAGAGCTGCACCTTTACCTCAGGTGACGCAGGACCTTCGCCTACGGCGTTCAAAGCAGATACCTTGTAAGAATATGATATTCCGGGCGATACTTGTCCATCGATATAGGATGGAGTGTTTACATCTGTCAGCCACATCATCGGTTCTGAACCCTGTCCTCGGTAAAGGCGATATGAAACGATAATCGAGCCTCCATCAGAGGTCGGAGCAGCCCATCTCAAAGAAATCATAGCGCCGGATGTAGTTGCTTCTATCCATGTCGGAGATGAAGGGACGCTGGCCGGCAGCCTAGCACTAGCTACTTCGCACCTCATCCCCTCTCCCACCGCATTCACTGCTGATACTGCGTAATAATATTCAATTCCTGGCGTCAGACCTGTATCAAGATAGTAGGTTTCGTTGGTCAGCGCCACACAAATCAGATTTCCAGGAGCGGCTCCTCTGTAGATCTTATAATTCAGAACTGCTGTTCCACCATTATAGTTCGGAACCGACCAACTGAGAGCGATCTTATCCTTGTCCGCGACAGCCTGGAGGTTCAAAGGTGTGGAAGGCAAATCATATGTTCTTGCCCATGCCTTAGTACCCGCACCTAGGCCTTGCCCATTGAAGGCCCTGACCTCATAGTAGAACATGATGCCTGGCCCTAATCCAGAGTCCTGATACGATGAAGAGGTGACCATGGCTATCTGCACCAATTCATCGGCCGTCGAACCGCGGAAGATTACGTAACCAATTATAGAATCGCCACCATCTGTCAGGGGAGGCTGCCAGCTAAGCGATATGGTCCCCAATCCCGCAGAAGCAAATAGTAGCTGGGGGCTAGAGGGTACAGTTGCTGGGCGCGCAGATGCTAGGGGAGAAAAGCCACTCTCACCCTTGGCGTTGCGGGCGGTGATTCGGTAATGATATTCGACGCCATTGATAACGCTCGAATCCGTGAATTGAAGTACGTTGCCTAGCGAGGCATAGGGAATCAGCTCATCGGGCGAGGTCCCTCTGTATACGACATATCCCTCTATGCTGAAACCGTTATCGAATAGCGGGGCGCTCCAAGACAGCTCCACCTTTGAATCCGCACCTATTGCAGTAAGGCTCCTGGGGGAGGAGGGCACAAAGCCTGGGACACAGGTGACCTGGGGCGACAATGCTCCTACTCCCACTTCATTAACCGCCGCCACGGCATAATATACCTGCTGACCGTTCGTAAGACCCTCGTCTACAAAGGTCAGAGCTTGACCCACTGTAGCCACCATAGAAAGGCTATTCGGTGAAAGTCCACGATAGATTCTATAACCAATGATAGCCGCGCCGCCATCATTCTCCGGAATAGACCAGCTAAGTGTGCATACAGAATTGCCCGGTATGGCTTGAAGTTCTAATGGTTGGCTGGGAGGTCCTACCGGTAACACTGACACCTCATTAGATGGCTCACTTTCTCCTGCTGAATTCAGCGCTGTTACGGTGTAGCGATAGATCTGGCCGTTGGTCAGGTTGGAGTCCATGAAGTAAACGTCTTCGAGTACCCTGATAAGCGACATACTTCCTGTCCCTACTGCTCTATATAATCTGTATCCAAGCAGGGGTGAGCCGCCGGAGACGAGCGGAGAAGACCATGATAAAGTGGCACATCCATCCCCTGCCAGAGCAATTAAGGAAAGGGGAGCTGATGGCACCTGAGCTGAGGTTGCTGCCGCAACTACTTCTGATAGAGAGCCTTCCCCAGCTACATTGATGGCCGAGACGCGATAATAATATATTTGTCCGTTCACTAGACCCGAATCCATATAATATGTATCGTTGGATATCGAGGCTATAAGGGCTAGATTTTCTGAAGACGCACCTCTGTAAATCCTGTATCCTGTTACCTTAGAACCACCATCTGAGGTCGGAGCCGTCCAAGTCAAAGTGATGCTGTCCTTGGAGGCGGAGGCTATCAGTCCCCGAGGGGCAGAAGGGACAAGCACGGAGGTGGTGGTGGAGGCTATAGGGCTCGATCCCCCTTCTCCCACCGCATTAACCGCGCTCACCCTGTAATAATAGGTCGTTCCGTTAGATAGGCTTGCATCGACAAAGCTGAGAACTGGGCCCAGCGTTGCGATCAATGATTGAGAAGTCGTGGATGTGCCACGATAGAGGCGATATCCCGTTATTGGCGTTCCGCCGTCAGAGGCGGGTGGGGACCAGCTAAGGGTCACGCTGCGTACTCCTCCCACGCCGGAAAGAGAGAGCGGCTCTGAAGGCAGGGCAAAGGTAACACAGGAAACCTCTGCCGATAAAGCTCCTTCCCCCGCTGAGTTTGTGGCAGAAACCTTGTAATAATAGACTGTGCCATCGGATAGCCCCACATCTGTGTAACTGTTCACATTTCCCAACGTGGCCACTGGTGCATATCCTGCATCACCCGTGTTGATCGCTCGGTACAGCTTATATCCTGATAACGAAGCCCCACCATCATTGGCGGGAGGGGACCAGGATAAAAATGCGCATTTTACCCCACCGCTTGCCATCAATGACAAGGGTGCTGAGGGGACGACAATTAAGGTTGGTTGCGCTTCGGTGGTGAATGTGCTGATATAAGAAGAGGACAGGGCATTGCCCGCTACGTCACGAGCGGCAACGCTGATCTGGACAGTATAGGTGGTGGCATAAGACAGCGTGGTTGAGGGAGAGAATGTCACCACCCGATTCTCATCCTCCCAAATGAAGCTGCCAGCAACATTCGAGGTCCCGGAGAGGGAAAAGGCGGATTGCGCGCTATTGATATCCATGCTTTCGTTGAAAACTATCCTGATCTTCGTGGTTATGGATACCGAAGTGGCTCCAGGCGAGGGTGAACAGGACACGACATGAGGAGGATAAACGTCAGCCGCAGTGGACAATGAGGTCGTAACTCTATCGTTGCTTCCATAGCTGCGGGTGAAGGATATGCTTCCATCCTGTGCTGCAATCTTCGTGTCCACCTTCACGGAATTCACAAATATATCATAGCTCTTGCCAGGGGCATATCCACGAAGGATTATTTCCGTACTCCCTCCAGTAGAGCTGACGGTCAGATCCGCATTGGGGCCAAGTGAAGACAAGCTAATGGTGGCGCTGCCGGTTAAGCGCTGATATACCTTGATATCATCGACTCGATTGAGCTTGGAGGTCTTCTCAGGATCGATTCTACCCGAGAATTTGGCGTAGCCATCCGCCGAGTAGGTCATATCAGACAGTTTGGTGACTCCAGGGCCCGGAATATAGTAGGATCCGCTCGGTACCCTGAGGTCGAAGGTGTTTGAGGTGGCGTGAAGATTGGTGATGGTGAAGGACGACAAATCCGCAGTCGCTGTAATCGTAGCCGAGCCAGCGCCTTTAGTCACAAGCATCTGTGCGGCGGTTGTGATGGAATTCGACAAGGCTAGATCCAATGTGTCCACCGTTACTGTCCTGACGTCAGAATCGCGCGTACAACCCATGGCTTTGAACATTTCCTCTGCCATGCGCAGATAACGCAGCTGCGAATCGTAGGAATCATACGAGAGAAGAGTGACATGGAAACCGTATTTGGCAGCCCCGAATAGCACAGAATAGACATCCAATTGATCATTAGTATTGCCCGTGGCATAATTCTGATAGACAAGTATTCTTGGTCTATAGGTTTCTGGAATCATGTTCACGAAGTTCATAGTGGAATGAACATGCTTTACCAGATCGGTACCATAGATGCTTGAAGGCTCGTAACCCTCGAGAAGGCAAATATCTGCGGCAATGCTGAGATGCAGCAGGCCTGTGAAGGGATTAGCGATTACATAGTCCCAATAGCCAGAGGCATAGGACTCTTGCACCAAGCGTAAATAGCCGTCCAAAAGGAAATCGGATCTCTGCTGATAATCATTCTTCAAGCGATTCTCCGCGGTCCAAAGATTCATCTCATCCCAGAATACTCCTTTGGTACCTGTCCACCAGGCCATGTAGGGGTCGTTGTTTATGAGTTGCCATCTGTATGTACCTGGTGTATTATAAGGACCGCTCACAGGATTGCATATGACCTTGGTTCCGTCATTGGTAAGCATCGGAGCTCCTGAGGAAGTGATTATCTGCCATGAGTAGGGAACGTTGGCAGCATCTCCTGGGTTCGTATTGGAGATCTGTGAGGATTTGTAGTTCCAATTTATTTGATTAGGGTTCTTGGAATAGGTAGCTAGCTTGATTTCGCTGTTCTCCACGTAGGAACGGAATGTACTCGTCCACGAGCCCAGATCCATTACGGCTAGAGGGAAGATGGGTGTGTTATGATTCCCCCAGGCAGAAGCTATCTTGGGCGCCACCCATTGAGCGTATCCCACATTATAGCCTCTCTGCTTGCCGTCCGAATATTTGTAGGGTCGACAGAACATGTGGAAAGTCTCCTCAGTTCCCAAGGCTACATTGGGAACGACAGAATTCTTGGAGGAGAACTTCAACGCCATGACCGAAGCTCCGCCCGTTCCGCAATCCTTCATCCATACTGGAGAATACAGATAGGCTACTGTTTCGTTATATCCCCATTCCACCCCTAAATTCTTCCCTGGTACGCGGAGGTCGCAGGCGGGTGCGAACATCTTGAAGGATGGATACCATCCTCCAAAGCCATACCCATCTGGAGTATCTTCTGCATAGCCTGGTATATATCGATTGAAGCGTCCAGTAGCGGTATTCACCAGGCTATAAAGTGAATTGGAGGCGGAGTACAATCCTATGAAATATGTGGTCAAGACTTTCTTAGTTCCCGGTTTGTAGGTGACATCTAGCTCGAAATAATCACGATAGACGCGGAAAGACTGATTTAGTGAGAACTCAGGACAGGACTCGATGAACCATACGTTGTTGCCTGAGCGCCCCCAGGATGATATGGTCATAGAAACAGAATCAAGGGCGTTGCCATTTGCATCGTAAGTACCATCACCAGCGTATTGAGGATTAACACGCCGGTAGCGAATGAAGTCAGTGCAGAAATAGGGTTGTATGCGGTAATCCACAAAAGAGGTAGAAAAATCTACTTTTATTGCATATTCTTCAGTCCAAACAGTGATCAGGGTCCCTGATACTGTTATAGTAAGGTTAGAGGATAAGGCTCCAAGTGTGAAATCCTCTGAATTGGGGACAAATTCCAATGCGGTGCCTGTACTGCCAGCGCTATCTAATGCAGCCGTTGCGGGGATAGCCATGAAGAGGGGGGCGCATGGGCCCAAAAGGAAAATGAAGGTGAAAAGGATGGAAAAGAATCTTGCCAGGCGTATAGACGCCGAACGGTCCAGGACTTTTATTCCCTTCTTGAAAAGTCTGGCCTTCTCCGGCTCCTTCCCACTGAGCAGTCTAGCGCCACGGGCCAATGCCTGGCGGAAAAATGACAGCGGTGATTGGGTGCTCCTTGTCACTTCTTGATTACCTTTGGTTTCGAAGCAGAACGACTCATTATCCTCTTTAAGGGAAGAGCTCGGTGCTTTTGCTTCGTTAATCGTATCGCTCCCAATCATTTTCATCCTCTTCCTGGCTCTGTGCAAAGACCTATGTTGCTGGGGAAGCGTCTCCCCATTAGAGGTTAGGACCTTATTGTCATCTCAGTCCTTTCACCCTCTGCTTCCTATCTAGAAACCTTACCGCATAATTTCCATTATAAATTGAATCACCTAGATATCAGGGTTGATAATGCCTTTTTGAAAATTCACTTATTTTTATATTGAATTCCTATATCCAGCCAGGAAAATTTTTACAAGCCCTTCGATAAATGAAAGAGCGTCATTATCATTTTTCGAATAGATAATATCGAAGTAAATGATAGGGTCTCCGAAATGATTTTCATTTCTCATAGGGATGCACATGAAGAGCTGAGGAGATAATCTGAATCCTGAGGAAGTCTCAATCGTGATATGCACCTACAATCGCAAGAAATGGCTTCAGAGATGCTTGCAAGCAATTGAGAAGCTTTCCCCACCACCAGGTGAAATAGTGGTAGTTGACGGCCCATCCTCAGATGGTACCAGAGAATTCTTAGAGAAATTGGAAAGAGCAGAGAAAATAAAATTGGTAACTCAACCCAAACTCGAAGGTATATCTATCGCTAGAAATCTCGGAATGGAGAAAGCGAGGGGCAAGGTAGTTTGTTTCATCGATGACGATGCAATCCCTTGTCCAGAATGGATGATCAGCTTGATCTCAGGTTACGATTCCCCTAAAGTGGGCGGAGTAGGAGGTCCAGTCTACTACATGGATGGTACCTTGGCCATAGGGAGGAGCGCCATAAACTATTATGGTGATTGGTTCGACGCATCTCGTGGGCATGATCTGACGGGTTTGCTTCCTATAATGGTAGGTTGTAATATGTCCTTTCGTACCGAGATCCTGCGAAGAATCGGAGGCTTTGACCCCTACTTCCGCTACCATCAGGACGAAGCAGATGCCTGCCTGCGCGTTCTCCGCACAGGTCATGAAATACGTTATGTGGAAAAGGCAGGCGTGAGGCATGAATGGTGCGAAGGCTCCTATCGCAAGGATCGCTTGAAATGGTATCTGCGCCTTAGGTATATGTATGGCAGGAACAACGCTCATTTGGTGCACAAGAATTTCCCTGAAAAGGTGAGCTTCTTCTCATACATGGCTCATCAAATCGATTTAGCGGCAACGCGAAGGTCGACGAGGACCATATCTCCAAGCTCAGAAGTTGCAGTAGAGACCGATAAACTGCCTAAGATTCTAAGCTTGGTTGGCGCGGCCTTCGAACTTTTCGGAACGGGCATCGGCTGGAGATGACGGTCATCTTTTTCTCTTGAGCTGCACTCCTTTATCCTCGTCATTCTTAGAGTCCCTTTTAGAGGCCCGAATCAGCCATATGCCGATGATCAGGATCGTGAGAAGGATCACACCACCACCACCGATGATAGCACCTCCATACTCTCCAACCCAACTCTTTTCCATGGCGCGCCCTTCCCCAAGCGAAGGATCGGATAGGACTGTTGCCTGAGCGATTTCCGAAGGAATTCCTGTGCCCATCTCATTCATAGCCGCAACGATATAACGATAGGTGACATTGGGCATGAGCCCCGCGTCGATGAATTTGAATTGATGGGAGGAGAGGATGGCCACGATCTGGAATGGACCCAGCTCTATAGCGCGGTAAACTACATATTCCAAAATCGGTGCCCCACCATCATTAGATGGCTCTGACCATATGAGGGTAACATTCTTCCATCCCCCCTTCACAAGGAGAATTTCTGGTTTATTGGGCACATCGGGCACGCGGATAATGGCTCCCACTCCTGTCCCTTCTCCCACTTCGTTGAAAGCGCGAAGTTGGTACTCATGAAAACTTCCAAGAGCTAAGAATTCCAAAATGCATTCAGTGACATTTGCCCCCAACTCCCTTGTCAGGATCCAAACACCATCGATTTTTTCATAGATTCGATATCCCAGTATGGCCGAGCCATTGTCTTCCTCAGGTTGTGACCAACTCATGATAACAGAATTGCGATGGATACTTATCGAAAATTCGACAGGCGCTCCGGGCACATTCCTAGGGATAGCGCTCACCGAGGAAGTCGGAACCCCTTCATAGGCATAATTGAAGGCCGATACTGAATAATGGTACTCTCTCCCATTGGTAAGATTGGTATCGATAAATTTGGTGGTCTGGACTTTAGCCAGGATCTCCATAGGTTCTGATTCCATGCCCCTATAAATTACATAGCCAATTATAGGGCTCCCACCGCTTTCTTGCGGCGGTGTCCATTGCAATTCAATCACTCTATCTCGAGATATCGCCGTTAGTGAAAGAGGTGAAGAAGGGGGTTGACAACTCGTTGTTGCCTGTACCACTTGTGAAGCTTCACCTTCTCCGGCGCCATTCAAAGCTCTGATCAAATAAAAATATGTGGCATTATTTGCCAGTCCACGATCGAAATATTCTAAACCATCTTCAACAAACGCCAGGAAGCTCCAACCACCATAAATCGCCGAGCGATATACACAGTATCCCATTATGGAGCTTCCTCCATCATCTATTGGTGCTGACCAGCTAATTTTTATCTCACCATTTCCTCCTATTGCCTGAACCTCCGAAGGCGCTGAAGGCGTGGTCATTGGTCTGCACTTGGCGACCTTGGAAAGCGCGCCTTCCCCCGCCCCATTCACAGCGCTTACACGGTAGAAATAGGTAACCCCATTCTCCAATCCCAGGTCCAGATAGGATAGTGAGGTGGTATTAGCAATGTGTGAAATTGAATTCTCCGTCTTTCCTCTATAAATCTTATACCATTGAATCGCGAGTCCCCCATCCGATTGAGGTGGTGACCAGGTCAGAAGAATCTGACGGTCTCCTGATGTGCCCATAACGAAAATAGGCTCTGTTGGCACCGCTCCGGGTTTCGCCCAAACCTCAATGGATTTAGGTCCTGTTCCAGCTTCGTTCACGGCTGCGACCACATAATAATAAGTCACGCCATTGGTGACGTTGACATCATCAAAGTAGGTTGATCCCACTGTAATATAATAAGAAGCGGCTCCGCTTACGGTGCCTCGATATATCTTATAATTTATAATTGGTGCCCCGCCATCGCTCGAGGGTGCAGACCATCGAATGCTCACCTTGCCTAGATAAGGGGTGGCCGACAAATCTATGGGAGCGGCAGGGGGCTCTGCTGTCTTTGCAAAAGCATAAGTGGAAAGTGCCCCCTCTCCAGCAGAATTCACTGCGCTAACTCTATAGTAATAAGTGGCGCCGTTAGGCAGACCGGTGTTCTGGTAGAAGCTGATGGCAGATATAGAGGCTATTAGCGTGAACGGTCCTGAGGCAGAAGTTGCCCTGTAAATCCTATAACCAGTTATGGTGGATCCACCATCAGAACTAGGAGGGTTCCAACTTAGCGTTATTTGTCGCACACCTCCTTGAGCAAGGAGATTAGTAGGAGCTCCTGGGGGAGTGGGGTCAGGTGGTGGCGGGGAATTTGAAATAGTCGTGAATTGAGAGGTGAAGGTCGTTGCCAGCCCATTCCCGGCCAGATCCTTTGCCCCCGTGCCCACGTTTATGGTATAAATAGTGTAATAAGAGAGGGATGAACTTGGAATGAATCGCACGGTTCGAGAGTTAATCCAATAGAATGTTCCCATAACAGTACTTGAACTATTTTTAAGAGAGAATGACCCTTCCACAGAAGTTTTGTCCATATCCTCGCTGAACTCCACTATTACTTGAACACTCACGCTAACGTCAACATCACCGTTCGAAGGTGAACAGGAAATAACGTTAGGCTTTATGGTATCTGGAACTGGAACTGTGGTGAATTGAGAGGTGAAGGTCGCTGCCAGCCCATTCCCGGCCAGATCCTTTGCCCCCGTGCCCACATTTACAGTATAAGTCGAAGAGTATGAAAGAGTACTAGCGGGAGTAAAGATCATTGCTGAGCCCGAGGCCCATGAAAATTTCCCACTCACCTTACTTCCCGCCAGAGTCAGGGCAAACACTTCTTCCACAGAGGTCTTATTCATGTCTTCACTGAAGGTCAATGTGACTGTGCTTCCAATGGATATCCCAGTAGCGCCATTGACTGGAGTGCAGGACAATATGGTAGGCTTGGTCGTATCATTTACCTGGGTGTGTACATTCACCTTTAAGACATCTGCTGTCCCGAATGCTCTCTCGAAGCTCAATGTGCCATCGGCGCTGGATGTTACGGTGTTTACCACGACCCCATTCACAATAATGTCGAAGGCGGTATTGGCTTGCATACCCCTCAGTGTGAATGCCGTGGTGCCACCAGTGGATGCTAAGTTCATCTCAGCTGAGCTGGAAGAGAGAGAAACAAGACTCACTCCAATGCTGCCTGTTCCCTTTTGATTTACTTGGACTTTATTGTTCTTGACGATTTCCCCGGTTTTCTCCGCGCCAATCGTTCCTTGATATGTGCCCTTTCCGTCGGTTGTAAAAACCATGGCTCCACTGGTCTGGACATTACTACCCGATTGGTAAAGATTAGAAGTGGTGAAAGCGATTTTGAAAGCTGTTGAACTCGAGCGAAGATTCGTCAATTTAAAGATGTTAGGGCTACCAGAATGAGTAATGGTGGGCGAGCCTGAGCCTTTCATTACCAACATATCTGCAGACGTTATTTTGGTGGTGGTATAAGCCATATCTAATGTGTCCACCGTTACTGTCCTAACATCAGAATCGCGCGTACAACCCATAGCCTTGAACATTTCCTCTGCCATACGCAGATTATGCATCTGTGAATCATAGGAGTCATAGGATTGCAAAGCTACATTGAAGGAATATTTAGCCGCTCCGAAAAGAATGGAATAGACGTCTTCTTGATCGTAGGAATTTCCAGTGGCGTAATTCTGATACACTAAAATGTTAGGCCTATATTGAACAGGTATGTTGTTGACAAAATTCATCGTGGACCAGACATGCTTGGTAAGATCTGAACCATAGGTGCTTGATGGAGCATATCCTTCAATGATGTTGAGATCGGCCACCATGGATAAATGAAGTAAGGCGCTGAATGAGTTGGCTATGATATAGTCCCAATAACCGCTAGTCTTGCTTTCTTTCATCAACTTTAGATACCCATCGTAAATAAATTCAGGGCGCTGCTGGTAATCGTTTTTCAAACGGTTTTCTGCCGTCCAGAGATTTATCTCATCCCAAAAGACTCCGCGAGAACTAGTCCACCAGCTCTGTTGCGGATCGTTGTTTATTAGTTGCCACCGATACGTACCAGCAGTGGTATATGGGCCACTCACAGGATTACACATCACGCTGCCATCTGCCATAACCATAGGGGTACCGCTGGAAGTATAGATTTGCCACGAGGTGGGAACATAAGCAGGCGTATCTGGAATGGTATTAGACTGTTGAGCGCTTTTATAGTTCCAATTGATTTGGTTTATATTCTCTGAATATGTCGCCACTTTTACCTGGCTGCTCTCAACCCAAGAGCGAAATGAAGAACTCCATGAGGCTGTACTCATAATCATTAACGGGAAGGCGTTGACATCATACGAGCCCCAATAAGACGCGATCTTGGGCGCCACCCATTGAGCGTAGCCAACATTATATCCCCTTTCCTTTCCATCGGTGTATTTATAAGGTCGGACGAATGCATGAAACGTAGTCTCCTTCCCTAGACCGATATTAGGCACTATCGAATTATATGAAAAATATTTAATCGCAAAGGCTGAGGCACCCCCAACACCACCACTCAACCATATGGGCGAATAGATATAAGCAACAGTGTCAGAAAAACCCCACTCAGCTCCCAATATGCCGCCGGGAACACGGACATCGCAAGCAGGTGCATACATCTGGAAAGATGGATAGTATCCTCCGATTCCGTTACTAGCTGGCGTGTCCTCTGGGAATCCTGGCACATAACGGTTAATCTTACCTGCCATGAGATTATAGATGGAACCACTTGAGGAACAAAGAGCAATATAGTATGTGGTCAGCACATTTTTGGTGCCTGGTTTATAAGTTACATCCAACTCAAAATAATCACGGTAGATATTGAAAGACTGTTTGATGCTGAATTCTGCACATGACTCAATGAACCATACGACATTTCCCTCTTGTCCCCAATTGGTTATGGTCATGGCAACGCCATCGAGAGCGTTACCATATTGGTCAATGGTTCCATCTCCCGCATATTGGGGGTTCACTCTTTTATATCGAATATAATCGGTGGTAAAATAAGGTCTGATTTGATACTCAATGAAGCTAGTTGAATAGTCCGCAATGATGGCGTATTCCTCCGTCAACACTTTGTATTTGTTTGTCATGGCAATTACGGTCAGGTTCGCTGAGCGTACGCCTATGGTGATGTCATCACCAATAACCTCCGTTGTTCCGGGTGATGGCTCACCTTCTCTTGTTGTTATTATATATTCAGAAGCCGAAACCCAGGGAAAGAGATTCAGGGACAAAATAATTAGCACCGAGAAAAGAGCTAAAAAAGCGCTTTTTGCAAATCTGCGAAAGGGTACAGAACCGCAAATGGCAAACCATTTGATTGGATGCCTTGTTTTTAATGACAAAGGACGAATTTTTAGGTGCCCCTCCTTTTTGAACTCATCCCTGAACGAATTTAACTCCCTTCTCTTTCTCAAGTGCATCCCCTTGAAATCATTATTTATCCATCCCATCCCGCCTAGCCATCCCCACGGCTTTAATTTCCCACTATTCCACTATTTTTGGAAGAAGGTCAGGGCAGCAGCAATATTATCGAAAGTGGTAATGTTCGAGCGTATTTATTTGTTGCGCATGCCTCACGCTTACAAATATTCTACGCGCTCATAAGGGAGATTTTAAAACTCATGTGGAATATCTATTCAAGTGAATTTACTATGTTATTCACATATTATCATAATGCCTATCTTTCGAAAATTGCCTATCTTTCGAAAATATAACCGGCAGGAATTCTATGGATACCGTAGAGGAACTTGAGTTAGACACCAGCCGTAGCGTTTTCGTGCTCAATATGGATGCTAATGGGTTAGGGGTGGCGAGGAGCTTAGGATGGAACGGCATTCGTGTTATAGGGGTAGATTACCGTCCCTCTATTCCTGGATTGTTTTCCAAGTATGTGGAACCGCTTTTGACACCTGATCCGGTATCTGAGCCTGAGGCAACGGTGGAGGCACTTTTAAAAGCCTCAAGGAATGCTGATCAAAAACCAGTGATAATGGCATGCTCAGATGCATATGTGCTACTAGTTTCGCGTTACCGTCACGAGTTAGGGAAGAATTTCGTTTTTGCTGTACCGCCAGAGGATATTACAGAATGCATCCTAAATAAGCAAAGGCAATATGAATTAGCGCGCAAAGCAGGCATACCTATTCCCAGGACAATATTCCCAAAATCCATGGCTGAACTCGAGCATGATATGCAGGAAATAACCTTTCCTGCTTTCGTAAAGCCTTTTTACTCTCATGTTTGGTATCGAGTCTTCGGCAACAAAGGATTCATTGTTAATAATAAACAAGAATTGCGTGCCAGGATGTCTCGGGTATTTAACTCATCTTTACAAGCCATGGTACAATCGATTGTTTTACCGCCTGGAAAAGATTTGTATCAGTATTGTGCGTATGTAGGGAAAGAGGGGCAAATATTCCCCAGTTTTGTTTGGATCAAGGCCAGGCAGGCGCCACCCAATTTCGGCGTCGCATCTTTAGCCATCAGCAGGAAAAATCATCATGTCCAAGAGCTAGGAGAAAGATTCTTGAGGTCCATCTCTTACAAGGGAATAGGCTCGGTGGAATTCAAGTTTGATCCTGAGCGCAAAGAATACGTGCTGATTGAATTGAACTGTCGAACCTGGATGCAGAACGTCATGTCTACCATCGCCGGCATCAATTTACCTCTCTATCAATATGCTGATTTGACAAATCAAAATATACCATGCAATCATGTCTTCAAGGAAGGGATTAGGTGGTGGGATAGCATATCTGATATTGATTCATTCATTAGGTTGCGTAGACGTGAGGAGATCAATACTGTAAATTGGTTGAAGTCTTGGCTCGGCAGTGATTGCTACGCATATTTCTGGAAAGATGATATTAGACCAGCCTTAAGAAGAGCTGGATTTGGAATAGAAATCATCAAAGCCTTAGTGAATGCAATGCGTATGGAGTTCGATGAGGACAGTGTTGGATAGCGTATTGGCATGGAATGGAGATCGAACGAATCAACTTATTCGGTCATTACATTTTTTTCTAACATCTCACGTGCCAGTTTTCTATATTCTGCTATGAAGCGTTCCATTGAAAACCTCTTTTCCGCGCAAGCTCTGGTTTTAACCCTTTCCATAGATAAAATTTGATCTATCGCCCTCATAAAGGTCTCATAATCAACACGCTCTACAATTACCCCTACTTTATCATTATCCATATCTTCGAAGACACCGGTGCGATACGCTACGACTGGAAGATCACACGCCAAAGCTTCGATAGTAATATAACTCGAAGATTCATATCGGGAGGGAAAAAGTAAAAAGTCAGCAGAAGAATAATATTTAGGCATCTCTTCATTTGGAACCTTTTGGAATACTATCATTTTTTCCCGATCTTCTTTCTCCACCCTACTTCCGGTAACGCAAAGGATTTTGATGTCTTTTCGTGATTTGGCTATTTGTCTCACGACATCAAACCCTTTAGATGGGTCCGCACGGCCAACGAAAATCCCGATTGGACCTTTCCATTTAATACCTAACTCAGCCCTGCATTCATCCTGGGGTAAAGGGTGGAATACATCAAGAGGAACAGCATTCTCAATTACTGTAGCTGATCTACCGTATAGGCTTTCGAGTTCTCTTCTTGTTTTGTGACTTACGGCAACAATACGCTTTCCGTGCGCCGTGGCCTTCTCGAACCAAGGTAAAAAATGTTTTGAAGGCACATAGCCTGGAAGGCCCCGCAATGCGCTTTCGGCAAAACCTCTATAAGTATAATGGAAAACTTGCATGGCTGGAATTTGAGGCTCAAGCACATTCAGCCCCAATCCTGCTAAATCGTTACATATCACAAGATCGAATTCTTCTTCCTTGTTCAATCTCGCAAACTCTCGGCTTATGGCCCATCCCATGCGTGGATATTCTAGGTTGAGCTTGCTCAAATTAGGCAAGAAAGTGAGAGAATGGCTGGAAGAATACGTTATGATCCTCGACTCAGGAAAAGCCTTTTGAAGATGGCTCACGAAGAGTTCAGTACCCCCTTTCACCTCGGAGAAGTCGAACAAGGAAAGAATAGCTACTTTCAAAGTAATCACACCTGCCAGTAGAATGAATATGGTTTTAACGCTATGAGGCTATCTATGTTTATGGATTGGTCCAAGGTTTCCCTCGAGCTCAGGCTCATTGCTCTTCGAATTTCAAGGCGCTTTTGGTTGAGGGGCTCGCTGTCAGGCAGTGCTTGGAATCCAAAGTCGATGGAATCGATTGAAGGTAGAAGGATCATGGTCATTTCTCCTCATCCAGATGATGATGCCATTGGGTGTGGTGGGTTAATTATTAAGGCTATATCACAAGGAAAAAATGTGAAGATTGTCTATCTGTCTCTTCCGAAGATTCATGCTTCAAGCCTGAAGGAAAGAGAGCTAGAAGCGATAAAATCTATGGAGGTCATGGGAGTAACTGATTTTTATCTTCCAAAAAAAGAATTTCCAAAAAGCAAAAAGGAGGTGTCAAGGATCATAGCTAAATGCATAGATGAGTATGGTCCAGATTTAGTGTTAGTCCCCTCGCCATGGGAAAATCATGATCAACATCTCTTATCATTTGAGGCTTATCTGGACCTTCTAAAGGAAGATCTTGAGGTTGATACCTGCATGTACGAGGTTTGGGGTATGTTGATTCCTAATCTAGTCGTCAACATAACAGAAGAGTGGAAACGGAAAGCTGAAGCAATCAGTGCTCACGCCTCACAGCTGAGCAAAGTTGATTACGTAGCTATGGCTGATGCCTTGAATTCATATCGCGCTATATCCAGTGGCCTAAGGGGTCGAGCAGAGGCATTCCTTCAATTGAACAAGAAGGATGTCATATCATTTTTTTCTAAAGCTTAGATGCCAACTAACTCTGATAGCCCAGCCCGCACTCCTTTCTTTTTGGTCCTGAAGCGAAGAAGTTTTCGCTGCTCAGGGTTAAAACGAAATTTATAATCTTCATTACCTCGCAACAAATCCACCTCCTTTAACCCTTGTTCGTACGAATCTTGGATGATTTTTGCCAACAAGCATCTGCCTGGTCCAAAGTTATGATATTCCGGGTTGAAACCAGATAAATAGTATAAATAGCGACCTCCATAGTGAAATCCCAGCGTAATGGAAATCGCTACCTCCTCTGCATATAGAACATGGAAGACGACATTATTTTTCGGTGCCAGTCTCCTCAGGGCATTTTTTAGGAATTCTCTCATAGGTGGGGATTCTAAAGTGCTTTTCCCACGTCCTTGCCAGCGTAGGGAATTCAAAGCCAGGAGAATATCAAAGGCCTCTTTCATTCTTTCTGGCGATTTTATAGCCTCTACTCTTACCATGTGTTCTTCATTAAGCCTTCTCCACGAACGCTCAATATTATGCTTGTAACTTTTGGACAGACTTCGCATATATCTTTCAAAATCTCCTCTGAGGGGAATATAAGGGTCGACGTTCTCTTCTCTCTCAGCTTCAAGCGACGTTTGAGTCAATGAACATGCAGTGCTTAAATCGCTTCTCATGTCACGTAAATCCATTATGTCCCAGTCATCTAAATCATTTAGATGCATCCATATCGCCTGAGCAACATCCCTCCTCCCTTCTTTCAAGATGATTCCAAGATGGTCAGAAGGGCCTGTACCGATGAATTCGGCAATACGCAATTTGAGTAACTTGCCAATAGAAGATATCATTATCGGAGCCACGCCGACGATGGCATCATTTTCACGTGCAATTATAAGACGCATTTTCCTTCCTTCGCCGTAAGTGGCCCACCAGCTGTACAGCCAATCGAATGTGAGGAATAGATCATTCTCATCGCTGGAAGAAAGAAGCTCATGCCATTCATCTTCTAATTCGGCCCATTTCGAGGCCGAAGAGATTTCCTCGATTGTTATCCGCATCTGTGTTGGAATGCATTATGCCGATTATAGCCTTTCTCCAATAGCCAGAAATGTCGCCTTATCTTCTTAACCAAAAGAAATATGAACGCCTATCAGATTACAACGAGTTGAGGGAAATGAGGCTGTTGCGCGTAGGCAAAGTCAAGCAAGTATATGAGGTGGATGAGGAAAGCCTTGAGTTCGTTTTCACCGATAAAATATCTGTTTTCGATAAGATCATTCCATCAGAAATACCCTATAAAGGAGAGACATTGTGCCGCACGGCGGCTTTCTGGTTCCAAGTGCTGAGAAAAGCCGGGATACGCACACATTTTAAGGAATTGGTTCCTCCGAACAGAATGCGTGTACAAAAAGTAGATGTAATTGCGGATTACAGCAAGCTAAACTGCTCTCGTGCCAATTATCTAATACCTTTGGAATTCATATCAAGGCATTATGTAGCTGGCTCCTTGTATGATAGAGTCAAAGCCAAAGAAATCTCCGCAGAGGAGCTCGGATTCCCTCGGCATCATGAGGTTAAGTATGGTGAGAAGCTTCCTCGTACATTCTACGAAGTGACTACGAAGTTGGAAAAAATGGATCGTCTACTTTCTATGGAGGAAGCAGTACGCATCTCAGGAATGACAATGGAGGAGTACTATCGTTCCATCGAATTGATAGAGAAGATAGACAAGCTTATTGCCAGTGAGGTAGAGGAGCGAATGCTTATCCATGTAGATGGAAAAAAGGAATTGGCGTTTGATGATAAACGCCGGTTGATGGTGGTTGACACATTTGGGACTGCGGATGAGGATCGATGGTGGGATGAGGACGAATACATCAAGGGCAATTGTGTAGAGCTCAGTAAAGAAACCGTAAGGCAGTATTATCGCTCCATCGGCTATTATGATGAACTTTATTCAGCTCGAAAAGCAGGTCGTCCAGAACCACCAATACCCCCACTCCCTGAGGAAAAAGTGAAGGAAGTAAGTAAGCTATATGTGGAAATGTTTGAGCGGATAACTGGAGAAAGTTTCCGCTGAATATAAGTTGGCAAAAAGTTTGCCTAACGTTATATATATTTAAAATATTGAGTCATTTGATAGCTTGCTGGGCCGCAAGTCACTGGTGGTTCTCGTCGCTCGCGTGCTGGCATCCGTGCTGGCATTAGTGGGCCTAATGTTCACCAGCCGTTATCTAGGTCCTGAGATTAATGGCCAAATCTCTTGGGCTCTGGCACTAATCACTACGTTCAACTCCATCTCGGATTTTGGCTTCATGGCCGCACATGTGAAGCGAGTTTCTGAAGGTAAAGACATCAATGATTGTGTCAGCACTTTTACTACCATCAAATTGACCCTTACTGCTGGGATGGTGGTCTTCACTACTGCCTATATAACTGTCTGGCAATGGCTGCAACCGGGGGCCATATCAGATACTAGCCTTTCGATCCTTATTCTCTTCGTACTATACAGCGTATTCTACAATATATCATCAATTTTCTGGACCACATATGAAGGTAGAATGGAGGCTGTAAAATCTCAGCTAATTGTGTTGGCAGAGCCTCTTTCTCGCACTCCTCTGATGATTTTGGTCGCGCTAGGAAGATGGGGAGCAGTACCCTTGGCATATACCTATGTTATAGGGGGGCTGGTCATCGTCGTTGTGGGTTTAATGCTAATACGCCGAGAGAAGATACATTGGACTAGACCGACTCTGTTCAAAGAGTATTTCAAATATGCCGTGCCCATATCCTTTATAACTGTTTTCGGTACTATATCTTGGAATTTGGATAAGCTAATAATCGAAGTCTTCGGATCCACAACGGACGTCGCCTTCTTCTCTCAGCCACAGACGCTGTTGGGCGTGGTCGGATTCATTGGAGTAGCTGTCACTACGTTGACCTTTCCCGCCTTTTCCCAGATGCATAGCAGGGGGGACTTCGAAGGAATTCGCGCCGTGACACATCGTGCGGAGAGATACATATCTATGCTTTCATTGCCCGTAGTGGTAGTGATCGCCCTATTCCCTACTGAGACTGTCGTCACATTCTTGGGCGAACTTTATGCTCCTGCCTCGGAGCCTATGCGAATCCTAGCCTTGGCAACTTATATCTCTCTCCTTAGTCAGGCATACACACCACAAATAGGAGGGATAAACCGTCCAGACATTTCTGCTAAATTGGTAGGGTTGGCGCTGTTATTGAACATCATCCTGTTGTTGACTTTAGTCCCCTCCTCATTAAACGGTTTCCGGACATTAGGGCTAGGTGTTAATGGTGCTGCTTTAGCAAATGTTCTCGTTTCTTTCGTCTTCATGTTAATGGTCAGAGTCACGGTATTTCGACTTACACAGACTAAATCCAATCTACGAATAATATTGCACATTATTGCGGGGATATTATCTGCCATAGTCCTTTATTCAATTTTCCAGATACACCCAATTCGTTATTGGTATGATCTTCTATTCTTCGCGTTATTGGAAATACCGGTCTTTTTTGCATTCTTAGCCCTTTTCCGAGAACTCACGCGATATGATATTCATTATTTCTTGGAGGTCATGAACCTAAGAGACATGGCTGGGTATGTTTCAGATGAAATGAAAAGAAGAAAAGAATGAGAATTGAGGTATCATGAATAGAGAAGATCAATGTTATCTTATCATATCTCACTCTACGACGACTTCTATGACCTTATTGCCCTCGGGGCACTCCAACTCACCTTTTACTTCTTTAATTTTGTATTTACCCCCCCTCTCAATAGCTTGTGGGTGGCACAAGCGGAAGTTTACGCACCCAAGGTTCTTGCATTTGACTTCGTCATAGGTGATAGTGCTCCCTTCTAAGGCGAATTTTTGAGCGATTGCCACAGAGGCTGATAGTTTCTCCACTTCCACGACCTGAACAGCATCATCATGAATCTTGCAATCATGTCTTACATCTCTTACCGCCTTCACACGATAGATTCCACCTGGGTCGAGGTTGAAGCAAACGGCTTTCAATTTACAATCGCGGCATTCTGGCACGAAACCCTTGTAAATAAAGGTCACTCCTTCCTTGGCTTGCCTCACACCTATAAGAGTGATATTAACCATTCCTATTCCTCCTCAGATGACTTTAGTTATCTCAGCAACTTTCTCAGCAGCTTCGTAGGTCAGACCGAGCGTACCGAGTATGGTAAACCTGTCTTTGCGAATCTTATGCGCGGTTACAAGAGCTTCTAATATTTGCTCTCGCGTCAATCCTAACTCCTTAGCCGTCGTTGGCGCTCCAATTTTAGCTAAGGCGTTCTTTATTCTTTGCCAATCCCCTCCATGCAAGTACATCATCATTATACATCCAACGCCGCATTGCTCTCCATGCAGAGCTTTTCCTGGGGCTATGATGTCCAACGCATGTGAGAACATATGTTCCGAACCGCTTGTTGGTCTTGAAGAACCAGCCACAGACATAGAGATTCCGGATATTATTATCGGACGAATCGCTATCCAAACGCTTTCCTCAAGATTAGGTCTTATGAATTCTGCATTCTCAATCATCGTTTGAGCAGTATAGTTGGCTAGCGCCCAGGCTGAACGAGAAAATTCTTCATTGCGTAACCTACGGGCAAACTCCCAATCCATCAATGCAGTGGCATTGGAGATAACATCTGCGCATCCGGCAGCCAGAAGACGGTAAGGGGCTTTAACGATCACTGAGGTATCTGCAATCACTCCCAATGGGACCTTAGCATCCATGGAAACCGGAATGCTTTTATTCTTAATCGAGGCCCGACCTGAAGCTATACCATCATGAGATGCTGAAGTCGGAATGGAGAGAAATTCCACGCCTAAATCCTTGGCAGTCATTTTGGCTAAGTCTATCTTGCTCCCGCCTCCGACGCCTAGAAGAAAATTTGCTTTTACCTCACGGGCCACATCCTCAACTTTGGCCAAGTTCTCATCAGTGGCTTCACCGGTATTGATCACATGAACATCATATCCCTTTCTCTTTAGGCCATCTAGGATCAACTCTCCAGCGACCTTAATGGTCTTATCACCGGTGATTATTAGAGCCGTACCTGAGAGATTAAAATCCTTACACACCTGAGGAACCTGCTCTATTACACCATGTCCCACAAGCACATTTCTGGGAAAAAGCATAGAGCGGGCTTTGGTGAAGTCCCCTTCATCCATCCAAGCACCTTAAGTATTCCCTCATATACGCTCCCCACTCATCAAGTTATCGGTTGATTTAAATCTCCTGGCTTTTGATAATTTATATTTATCAGGGGAAATCTAATTCTCATAAAAATGGGTGAAAACAAATCATTAAAAAATATAAATGAAAGGAGTCTCGGGCAGGCATTGCAAGGTGGAACTGTTGACAATATCTAAGGAGGAGAATCGGGGGTGAGACCCACCCGAGCGCTCCCGCGGGCGCAGAATAGTTAAATCCTATTTAGAAGTATCGAATCCGGATGGATGAAATCAATTCATATAGGAATCATTTTGCCACTTTGAAATCAAATCCGTCGTAACACGTTAGTTCTGAACACTTGTTTTAAATTCAAATATTGTTTTTTTAAACTATTCAGAAAAAGTCTTTTCTGGCTCACCTCCCAACGATTAAGATTTTCACGCGATGAACAGATGAAAAGTAGCATTAAATATGGTCATGATAGTGTGATTAATGAAAGAGGGACGTGCAATTAGGCATCTTGTGGAAAAAGATGCTATTTTCACGTGCTTCCGAATATCAGAGTCATAGACGGGGAAATTAAATGATGAATTCGGACACCTGGCCATCCTATATCGCATGCGTCAGTACAGATGGGGTGCTAGTCTCGGTGACCAAGTCCTTCGTCGAGCTTCTCGGACTTCGAATTGAAGAAGTGGTTGGGCATTCGATAATGGAGTATATTCAACCTGTAGAGAAAGGAAGTATTGAAGAAATCATTTTAGAAATGAATCAATTAGGCTCAAAAAATGTTCAAGAATTAGATTGTGTGATTAAGGATAAAGGTACCAGCTTAAAGCTGAAAATGGAAAAACTGTGTGGAGAAGGAGATCTAGTTCTTATAAGACTCATATCGGAAATAAAAATCCTCAGTAATGCTTCGCCACCCTCTTCATATGATCTTGCTCAGGAGCTCATGAAATGGGAAGGTCTTTTAATTGTAGCGATTAACAATGAAGGCACGGTCATTGCCATCAGCGAATCTGTTGAATTTCTATTAGGAATGAGAAGGGAGGATGTTATAGGAAGAAAGTTCTCAGAGCTAATCCAGCTCGATTCGATGGGCAATAAATTAATCAGTTCCGCTTTAGCCAAGGTAGAATCAGGAGAACCTTGGTCAGGTGAGATTATTCTGAGTTCTCAGGTTAAAGGTCCTATTCGCATGAACTGGCGTCTGCAACCCATGCTCGATGATCAGGGCCATGTCATATCGACTATAGGTTTTGGTCATATAGCACATCATTCTCTATCTTTGAAAGAAAATGAAACAGTAATCGTGCAGGGGCTGGAAATCCTCTCTGAGACTATCTCTGAGATTGTAGAGGCGCATGATGTCTTCCAAAGTTTGGAAAACCATTTGGAAAAACTAGTAGACGCGGTGGGAGCAGATTTTTCTGTGATGCGGCTGATCGGTAGGGAAAATAAGCCGCGCATGATATGCTCAGGAATCGATTTCCGAAGAGCGCGAAATTTGCTCGAATCTCATCTAGTGGGGCAGGGTCCTTTATATAGAGGTGTTCAATCCGGCTTGGTCTTCATATCTACAGGAGTACAGTCCGATCCGAGAATCATTCTCGAGGATAAAGATGTCAAATCCCTTGTGTGCCTTCCCATCCGATATAAAGAAGAGGTTTATGGTTGCGGGGCGTTTGGGTTTACGGACAAAACTGCCAATATCCAGTCCATTCTGCCTTTTCTTCAGATGCTTTGTACTCAGCTTGCGCTCTCCATGCATAGGATCAAGCTCATGGATGATTTGATTCTGAAAGATATGGAGTTGAGCACTCTTTATGAGACATCGAACATCGTATCAAGCGGATGGGAGACGAAGCAGGTCTTATATGCAATAATGACAAAAACTGCAGAATTAGCTCGTGCCGATGCAGTTTATCTATTCCAGTTGGATAAGAACACCGCAACTCTTCACCTCATCTCCTCCATCTCTCCTTATTCTAATGTCGTTGAAGGTTTAACTATTCGAGTTGGAGAAGGAATTACTGGAATTGTGGCTCAAACGAGAGAGGGGATGTTGGTAGAGAGAGCTGATAGGGATACCCGTTCATTACATGTTCCAGGTACTCCAGATGACCCTTCTTCTCTAATCTCTGTCCCATTAAAGATGGGTAACGACCTACTAGGCGTCATGACTTTGGAGAGGGTCCCAGGTCTTCCATTTAATGAAGAAGATTTTAGGCTTGTCCATTTATTTTCCTTTCAGGCAGCTACAGCCTTATACAATGCGCAGATGTTCAACCGCCTCAATGAGCATGCTATTTCTCGACAAATGTTGCAAATATTGCTAACACATGATGTGGCCAATTATAATGTTCCCATCCATGGATATTTAGAGATGCTAGCCAAGGATCCAAAACTCGACGAAAGGCAGCGCCGCTTTGTCAAGAGCTGCCTCGCTCAATCCGAAAATATCTCATCCTTAATTGCGGATGTGCGAAAACTTTCTCTCCTGCGTACCATGGAATCCGTGCGCTCATTCGAACCCATAGAACTTCCCAAGGTAATTATGGAAGTTCTTGACTCAATCCGGCAGAATATCTTATATGAAGATGTGGATGTTCATTTCCATCCTATTTCAAAGCAGGCAATAGTGTTAGGTGACAGCTTTGTAAAAGATTTAGTGCACAATCTCATATTGAATGCTTGCAAGCATGCGGGGGACTGGCCAATTGACATCGTTTTGCAAGAGCATGAGGAGGGAGGGTTAAACTACTGGCGCATGGATGTAAAGGATCAGGGAGGAGGTATTTCCGAGGAAAGAAAGGCCTTTCTTTTCCAGCGTTTCGAGAATTTAGATGCAGGCTCGGCCTCAGAGGGTCATGGCATCGGCCTTTCAGTAGTTAAGGCTCTTTGCGAAAGATATGGAGGAAGAATATGGGTGGAAAACAGGGAAAAATTGGATGGAGTGAAAGGTTCAACATTTTCTGTGATATTACCTATGGTGAAGGTTTAATAAACAATTGAAATAATTAAACCCAAATCGGGGAGGAAATGGCATGGTCGAGGAACAGAAGGTTGTACGCGTACTAATGGTTGACGATAATAAGGAACATGTAGAATTGTGTGCAGAGTACCTCCCCCAAGAAGAGTTCATATTGGATCCAGCTTATACCGGTGTGGAAGCCCTGTCAAAGCTCAAAG
>JAVYMA010000010.1 GCA_038740345.1 Methanomassiliicoccales archaeon | reverse complement strand
GGGTTGAATTCATCCAGATCAGTCACGCTGCGCTCTCGCCGGTCGTATATGACAGCTCCATAGTCGAAGAGATAGCCCCGATATTGGTGGAGAAGTCGATCTGGAGCTGCCAAGGCTCCAAGTGCGCCTCCGTCGAGGTGGGGATCGAGACGGGAAGCTCGCGCCTTATGAGGCAGCACATGCGCGGCAAGATGCTCCCCTATGCTCCCGAGCAATGGCCAGACATAGTGGTTCGCTCCATGGAGATACTGAATGATAATGGCATCTATCCTTTGGCAACGCTAATTCTAGGTCTTCCCGGTGAGCGAAAAGAGGATGTAGCCGCCACCATTGAGCTCCTTGAAAGATTAGAGGGGTTGAAATTGTTTTATGTTCCTCTGCTCTTCACCTCGGAGGAGGAGTCGAAGCTGCGTAAGCATGAGCACAGGGAGGTGGATGATCTAAGTGATTCGCACTGGGAAATCCTTTCCACCTGCTGGAAGCATAATGTGGAGATCTGGAGCCCTGAGAAAAGACCTTTCATCGCTATGGCCGGCATTATGACATCTCCATTCTATGTGATGAGGCATGGGACGAAGGCCATACGTTCTATCCTGAAAATCTCTGGCCTCAGCGATATGATAATAGGGAGGAGTCCTAGAATCCCCTGCCGTCAAGAGCTTTGCGCTCCCGACGGAAAGGCTAGCAATTGAGAGATGAAAACGGGAAAAAAGGGAATGCTGATCATGTCTTTCACCCTCCGCGCTGACCTACTCCTATTTCTCATTCGCAACATGAAAAAGTGATATGAGAAAAACGCTCACTTGGCAATCGCTTCGGCAAAGTCGGAAAGAGTCTTTCTTATGCGATGATCAAGTTTATTCCAAGCTTCCTCGAGGTGGACTGACTGATACACATATTTCAATCTTTTTCCCTGCACCACTCTCTTGACTATGAAGCCCTCCTCCTCTAGCTTTTTTAAGTACTTCCTTATCGAGCGTTCGGAAACTTTCATCCTTTCCTGAATCTCCTTGATGGTCAAAGGGCTCTTAAGCAAGAGACCATAAAGGCTTATCTCGGCCTTCTTAAAGTTAAAAAATCTCATCAATACCTGAAGCGCTTCCTCCGCCTTCCTCTTCTTGACGAAAAACCCTTCAAGCTCGGTCATACGCCTTGTCCTATCTCGCAAATCAATCTATGTCGCAAAAGCTATTAAAATCTTCAGACGTAGGAAAGGATTGCTATATAAAACCTGATATAAGCTACTAAAGTCGCAAAGAAAAATGCGGAATGGAAGGGAAAAATAACACCATTCACAAGTAAATTTGGAATATATGGAAGTCCGAACAGATGCTGTCGAATTATGTAGGATGCGATAATTTGTACATATGAAATTAAAAATTCATAAATATGCATAGATCGCCCCATTTCGAATTTGAATGCCGTTTTCCCTATGCCCCAAATGATCCCCCTAGGAAATGTAATTCGGTTCTGACATGGATGAAGGATCTGATACCATCTCGGTGGGTCATGGACTCGTCAACATCGCTTTTCTCTGCATTGCTTCCATTAGGCCAGAAAGATCTCATCCAGAGGCAGGTATTCGCATCAGGCGAAGGATGAGGGCAAAGGCTAAGAGGCTGAGCAGCGCCGAGTAAATCAAGCCCACAACGGGGGAGAAGACCACCCAAAGTATGCCGACCACAGTACTCGATATCAGATCCCCTACTCCGTCCACGAATTGCAGGGCGCCGAAACCGGTCCCGGAAATGTCTTTGGGAAGAAGCTCAGCCGCCAACGCCCCCTCTATTGTATCGGTGAAGGCTAGCTGCAGGCCTACCGCCACGAATGCCAAACCTATGAGGATCAAGTTCTGACTCCATAGTGCCAGTATAATACAGGCCAAGGCATTGAAGAGATAGCCAAATCCCAAGAGTATGTGCTTGCGATGGCGGTCCGCCAGGACCCCGACAGGGAAGGACATGGCAGCGTATATCGCGTTGAGCAGGGCATAGAGCCCAACTGCAATGGAGGCGGCGGTCAATGCGCCCAGGGAAGGGGTCAGTATCTCCATAGCAGCAAGGACGAATAGGACGTTGGCGAAGTTACCCACGCCGAAGACGGCCTGGGCCGCTATCAGGTATCTGAATCTCTTAGGCAGACCTTGGATGCTGGTTTTGAAGGACTTGGAAGCGGAGGTCTTTACCTTAACCTCTTTTATGAGAAAGACCACCACTAAGACAGAAAGCAAGCCTGGTATGAAAGCTAGAAGCATCGTCCCTCTCACACCCAGCAAGGGAAGCATGAGGAAAGCGAGCACCGGACCGACTATCGCCCCTATCGAATCCATAGCCCGGTGCAGACCGAATGCCTTGCCATAGTGCTTAGGCTCCACGGAATCTGAGAGGAGGGCATCACGAGGCGGTCCTCGCATCCCCCTTCCCGCCCAGGCGGAGATCCTCAGCGCAGCCAAGGAGAGCACGTTCTGTATCAAGGCGATGGCAGGAAGCAATACCGCCGTGGCCGTATATCCAGCGACCATCCAGGGCTTTCTCTTCTTGGTCCTATCGCTCAAGTGTCCAGCGATAGGCTTAGTGAAGCTGGAAAGTCCATCCGAAAGGCCTTCTATGGTCCCTAGCACGGCAGCGTTAGCTCCCAATCCTCCCAAGGCTGAGCTCAAGGTGATGAAGATAGGCAAAAGGGCCGTGACCATCTCGTGACTAGCGTCGCTAAGAAGGCTAACCAAACCCGTTCCCAGCACGTTCCTATTGAGCCAGCCTTTTTCCTTGGGATCCTCCGTAAACCATTCCTCCGCCAGGCATGATGACTGTCCGAGCCGTAAGAGTTTCGCTATAAACACGTAGTTTGAACAAATAAAAGTAAGAAAGAGAACTATTCATTTCCGCATTCATTCTATCTTGAATCTTTTTTTTTTAATTCCGCTCCGGGTAATTCCTCCAACACAGTGATTCCATTTCAGCAGGTGTGAACAGATGCTAACGGCTTTGAAAGCCGAGCTACGATATGATTCAGCTCATTGAGCATGGAATCGAGTCGATGCTTCTTTTGGGCCAGTTCCTGCGAGGTCTTTATGCTATCCTCTAAAGCCGAGGAGAGCGCTTTCTCGGTGGCCAAAATGATCTCAGAAAGATTGGCCTGATAATCTTTTTCCAGCGCTCGGATGCTCTCAGAAAGACGGCAGATGATTTCATACCTGTACCTTCCGGCATTCTTCTCCAATTCCTCCGCCACCATATTGAGCGCTTTCTTCTCCACCAGTCGCCTGAAGGCCGCCTTTGGTAGGGAGCTTTGCAATTCTCCTACGAATAGCAGATCGAAGGAGATTATGGGCTTCACCTCCAAGCGGAAATCCCTTCTTGGTCCAATCGTTGAGCGCTCAATGAGATCAGGCGCTTTGAGATCTAAAGCGCTTGCTGCCGATTGTTGTACTGACTTTATTACCTCCTCCGCCTCTTCTTTGAATCTTTGAGCCAGTTCTTCGAAAGACTTCATCGCCTTGGCATGAATTCCGGTCATGAATGGAGATAACGTGTGAGAGATTGCCCATGCCATCTCCCTTGTGACCTCATCCAGGTATTCGCCTCTAGAGAGGGACTTGTCCACCTCTCTTAGCCTTAGCCTAAGCCTTTCCACAGGTTCGCCTCTTTGGCGTTCTATGAAGGATTTCAATTCCTCATCGATCTCTCTGATTATCTCTCTCTCATTGCCTTCCAGCAAGTACGAGGCGTCATTCATTCTCTGCACCGCCTTCTGATGGCTCCTTTCCAAGGATCGCAGCTTCTCTTCCAGCTCCTGCCTTGGGCGCCCCATAGCAGCCATCTGCATGGACACCGCCATTTCCATCTCGTGCGCCAACCGCAGCATCCTGGTTCGGGTGTTGTGGAGCAGGATCTCGCCCCTTCCGTTCAACAAAAAACGCTCTAGATCTCTCTCGAAAGGCAATATGCCGCTAGCCTCTAGCTGAGTCATGTCCTTATGCTGCTTCGCTTCCAACGCTCTTTTGGAAGAGACAGGATAGAAATCCACCCTATCCAAGCCCAGCGCCTCACGGATGATGCCCGAGGAGAAATTCATTGCCTCGCGCCACTCTTCCTCGTCATAGCGATCGACCTTATTCTGCACGAACATCAGATGGTCCACGGAATCTCTGATGAGACGCAGGAAGTCCAGTTCCATCTCCCCTATTGGAGGTTCAGGGCTAAGTAGAAATACCCCAGCGTCGGCATGCTGCAAGAATTCGTGCGTGACTTTGGTATTCTCCACGAAGGTCGAACCTGTGCCAGGAGTGTCCACGATGTTCACTCCTGACATCAATTGAGGCGAATTGACGAAGACCTCCACCGAAGTCACTCCCAATTTGTTCCCCGGGTTCTCTTTCTCAGTTATATAATGGGCCAGCTCCGCTGTTTGTATGCACTCCTCTCTCCCATCCTTGAAACGCACCCGCGCCTTCCTTTCCGTACCATAACGCACCTTGGTCACCACACTTGTGAGAGGCACTATCCCAGTAGGGAGAAGATCCTCGCCGAGCAGGGCATTCACGAAGGTGGATTTTCCCCTCTTGTATCCTCCCAGGATAGCGACGTTAAAATGTTCCTCCCGAAGGGTGGCTTCGATAGCGGTCAGCCTGTTTTCGACCGTATGGGATTGCATGGCTAGTGCCAAATCTCTAAGTTGTCCAAGGGCTGAGAAGAGATCGTTCTTCTTCTCATGGAAGAATCCAAGCCCTTCTTGTGTAGTCATGATTCCACTCGTCGACTATTTCACTATGAGGACGGGGAACTGGGTGCTCTTCAGGACCGCCGTGGACACGCTCCCCAATAGAAGGCCCGCTGTGCCTGTCCTTCCCCTGCTCCCCATGACGATCAGATCAGGCTTTATCTCCTCAGCCAAGCGAACTATCTGGCCTGCAGGATGCCCCTTGCGCAATACCGGATCTGCCTTCACTGCCACTGCCGATGCCAATTTCATCGCCGCTCCCAAGGCCAGCTGTGCCTGGTCCTCGTCATAAGGTGACTGCGCTTCGCTCATCAACGTGGGTATGTCCCTCAGCTCCACCACGCTCACGAAGGTCACTTTGGCCTTAGTCCCTTTCGCAATACCTAACGCCAATTTAGTCGCCTTCACGCTCTGCTTTGAACCGTCCACTGCCACCAGTATGTTCTCCACCTTCTTCTCGATGTCCTCTTCCAAACGATCACCCCCCTTTATTTGGACTGAAATAGCGCTGCGCGATCACAGTGGGAATTATGGCTGTCAACAGGACTGTCATCACCAGGACGGAAAACTGTTCCGTGGTTATGAGCCCGCTGCTGAGCCCGAACTGGGCGGAGATGGTCCCGAAGGTGAGGCCTGTGCTCATCAATAAGGTTGTATATGCAGCGTTCCCCTTGATGTATTTGTGCGCCAAAGGAAGCACCCCTACGAACTTCCAGCCCACCTTCACCAGGAAGAGCGCGGCCACCAATGCTATACCAGAGACCACGGCCGCTATGGATACGTTGGTACCAGAGCTGATAAAGAAGAAGGGCGTAAGAAAGGCTAGGGCCACGGTCTTCATCTTGAATAGGACCTCGCGATTCTCATCTAATAGTCTAGCCATAAGTAAGCCGAGTATATAGGCAGGAAGGACGGCATGCACGCCCGAGGATTCTGCTATAGCCCCTAACAGCAACACGGCTAATAGCAATGATTTCACCTCGATCTCGCCTGTACTTCCCCTGACCCGGAGGAATAACCATTTCATGGCCTTGGGCAAGAACAAGGTGCATATGACGAGAGCTCCTATCAACAACAGGAAATATAGATTGGGCGCGGAGAAAAGCAAGCTGAGCGCCATGGCTGTGCCCAGATCAGTGATGAAGCAAGCGGAGAGAATTATCTTTCCCGTCTCAGTCTTGCCCAGTCCAGTCTCCACTAGCACCACATACACCACTGCCACTGAGGTGGTAGAAAGGGCGACTCCGCAAATGAGCGAGGCCTCAGGCGTCCACCCCAATACGAGAAGGGCGAAGGCCCATGAACCTATGAAAGGGGCTATAAAAGATGAAAGGCCAATGCTCAAGCTGGCCTTCCAAGTCCTTCGTAGGGCGTCAGGGTCTATCTCCGAACCTGCGAGAAAGGTGAGGACAATGCTCCCCAGAGAGGCCAGAAAAACGAGCCATTCATGATCTGAGCCTTTTATTCCCAGAGCGTTGCCCACCAGCATCCCCAAAACTATCTCGATGATCGCCACCGTGATGCCCAAGCGCAGAGAGAGCATGGCCGAGACGACGGCTATGGACACGAACAGCGTCAATATCCAGATATCGATCATTATACCCTGCCTTCCTCACTTAGGTGCGATTTGGGAGTGCAGAAGCCATCAGCACGCACCAGGCGGTTTGAAGGTGGGCCTCATCACCGACGACGGCAGAAAGATTTCATCATTATAAAAACGCTGCTAAATTCGATACACAGCTTTTTGATGAAAGGAGGCCAGGATACGCATATTCTGATTGGCTTAGGGTTTGTTAATTTCGAGCTAAGCAATTAATAGCATGCCGCTATATTAATCGGAAGAGATGAAAAGCCGGGTGATAACCTCCCTGGATGAGCTTAGGGATTTCAGAGAGGATTGGGAGACGCTTCGCCTTCGATGCCATGCGCCCATTTTCTCCTCTTTCGATTTGGTGTACCTATGGCTGGAGAATTTTAAGATCGGGGCCTCACCACGCGTGGTGGTAGTGGAAGAAAAGGGTGAATTGGTGGGTGTAGCTCCGCTCTTCGTATACAAGCACAAGGCGATGGGTCTTCCCGTGACCACCATCTCACTCGTAGGTAATCATCGCCATTTCACCGGTTATAGCTTAGAGTCAGTCCTGGCTAAGGACGGTGAGCCGGAGATATTGAGAGAGATGCTGCGCCGTACCAAAAGCATAAGGTGGAACTTGATGCAACTTTTCGACATGGAACCGAACATCGGCAACTTGCGCTTCCTGGACGGCATAAAGGCAGAGATGGAGTGGGAGCCTCATGCGGAGAAGATCGACCGTCTCTATGAGTTCCCTGAGAAGGGGCACATTACCGATGGCTTCGGCTGGCGGACGAGGAAGAATCTGAGGACCATCTGGAACAAGCTAGAGCGGGAGGGAAGGATGGCATTTCGCACTTTGTGCTCAGAGGAGGATATGGAAAAGGCCATGTGGCTTTACATCGAGCAGCATAAGGAGCGATGGAGGAATAGAGGGGGCAGCATCTTCCAGAAGCCAAGAGAAGGACGGCTGCTTATTGAGATGGCCAAATTGGCGGGGAGAAGGCGCATTGGAGTCATGCAGGAGCTATTGATAGATGGAGAGGTGGCAGGGCAGCTGTTCTCCTTCTTCGATGGTGAGGTATCTAGGGCGTATCGCATGGGCATGGCGGAGAAATTCCGAGAGCTCTCGCCAGGAAGGCTGGTCATGACCCTGGCCATGGAAGACCATAGGGCTCGAGGGTTAAAGGCCATGGACCTGTTGCATGGGGATGAGGAATACAAGCTCCATCTGACGAATAAAGAGCGAAGGCTGCAGGCAGTGCAAGTGAGTAGGGGCTCGCTGCGTACCCTCTCACGCATCAGAGCCTTTCCCCCCATCAAGCTCATCGATGAGAGACTGGGCATTCGGGAGCGCATGCTGAAGCGAGTGTACACAGGATGAGGCAGCTTTATCATCAAGCAGTGAGCATAGCGGAAGACGTGGTGCAGCAAGCTTCTACCCGCAACCCACAGAAAAATGTGATCTTCGAAACACCTAATATTCACAGGTTACGTGACAAGGGATACACCGCAGTGGACATGCACCTTCATACCGCTCATTCGGATGGCATGCCTGATGTGAAAAGGATGCTCGCCAAGGCTCGAGCTGAGGGTTTCGGAGTGGCCGTGACAGACCATAATGAGGTTTCAGGTTCTCTGATGGCATGCTCTCTGGCAGAGGACGTGCTAGTCATACCTGGAATTGAAGTGAGCTGCGCTGATGGCCCTCATGTGCTAGCTTATTTTTATTCACCTTCGGACCTCGAGGACTTCTTTAGGCGGGTGATTCGCCCTGCCAGGCGCAGCAGTCCTTGGTTGGCCGTGAGAGCCAGCACCTCTCATCTGGTAGATGAGTTGGAGCGCTATCCCTGCCTAACCGTGGCCGCTCATCCGTATGGATACCTGCTGTTCAACAAAGGCGTGCAGAAGTGCATCGATGCGGAGTATCTTCCCGAGGATATACTGGAAGGATTTGAGGGGTATGAGGTATTGTGCGGTGGGATGACGCGCGCCCTCAATCTCAAGGCGATGCAAGCGGCCTGGGAAAGAAGACTGTGCTATACCGGAGGCACAGATGCCCATACCCTCCAGGACTACGGCAGGGTGGTCACCTGCGCCTATGCTTCCGACGCGCCTTCCTTTCTGACAGAAGTGGAGAAGCGTAAGAACATAATAGTGGGGTTGGAGAAGGATCCTTTGATGAAAGTGTTCACAGGGACGGTTATGATGGGCAAGCACTCGCGCTACTTCCTCCCCTCCATGCGAGTGCATCTGGAGCAGAACCTGCCCCGGCTGCCTCATTATTTCAAGAGGAAGATCAGGGATCTCGAGGAGAGAGCGCGCTAAGCTATAGGAGTGTAGAGGCGGGAAATCGATTCCATGAACCTCACCCTCAGGCCCCTCTTCTCGTAGTCTTGCAAGGTGAGCTCGGTGCATTTGGCTGAGATGTCATCTATATAAGAATCCTTGACTTGAAGGGCCAAATCCTTGTCGTAGATGACCGCATTAGTCTCAAAGTTCAGCTCGAAGCTGCGCCGGTCGAAATTGGCGCTGCCTATCGACACCACACGGTCATCGCTCACCACCAGCTTGGAATGTATGAAGCCGTTCTTGTCGAACTGATGCACCCTTACCCCATGGCGCAATACCTCGCCAGCATTGTACAATGAAGCCCAGTACACGAAAGGATGGTCAGGCTTGGAGGGCATCATGACCCTCGTATCCACACCAGATTTTGCCGCGGTGATCAAAGCGCAAATGATCGGCTCGCTAGGTACGAAATAAGGGGTCTGGATGTAAACGTACTCCTTAGCGGAGAGGATCATCTTGAGATACTGCTCCTCTATCGCCTTGGATTCCGTATCAGGGCCGCTGCTGACCACTTGCAGCCCTGCCTTACCCTTTCCTGGAGAGGAAGGAGCGTAATCCTGAACTCTAAGCTTGTCGCGGGCGGCGAAGTTCCAGTCCAGGATGAAACGCATCTCAGCCCCTATGGCCCCACTTCCCTCCACCCTCACCATGCAATCGCGCCAATATCCTAATTCTCCTCTGCCAGTATACTCCATGCCGATGTTGTACCCGCCAATATAGGCCACATCCCCATCTACCACCAGTAGTTTGCGGTGGTTCCGATTGTTGATGCGCAGGTTGATGCGGCGAAGCGGGGAGGGGAAGAACTCCGCGGTGCGCCCTCCAGCTTCCCGAAGGCCTTGGAAGTAATGCCGGGGAAGCTTATGGCACCCCACGGCATCCATCAGGAGCTTCACCTCCACTCCTTCCCTGGCCTTCGCCTCCAGCGCCTCGGCGAAGCGCTTTGAGAGCTCGTCCTTGCGGATGATGTAGAACTCCATGTGCACGAAGCGCTTAGCCTCTTGGATGGAGCGTAGCATATCCTCGAACAGCGGACCCCCTTCATTGTAATACTTAACTTCATTGTCGGTCGTCAAGGAGGAGCGGTTGGAATTGTAAAGCAGACGCGCCAATGACTCGTTCTCGCCCAACCCTTTCTTGGAGAGGTCAACGGCGAACCAATCCCCCTTCAAGGAGGCCAGAGCTAATTCCACCTCTCTGTCCATCTGGGCCTTCTCTCGGAATCTGCGCCTGTTGCGATGATCCCGGCCCAAAAGTATGTAGAATATGAGGACGAAGACCAGAGGGAGCACGATGAAGGCCAAAAGCCATAAGAGAACTGACTCAGGGCGTTTTTTCTGCACGAATACGATGGTGATGAGGACTGCAATCGCATTCGCCATTAGGAAGAGCCACCACAAATCACCCACGAGTGCCCATACCTGATACAAATCGAACATGCGAAATGACTAGTTGAACGGTATCCTAATAATGATTTGCAAAAACCGATGTCATATTCACGACCGACTCGAGAGCGTCCTGCTTAAAATATCAGCGCTCCATATGCGCCTCCATCAGCAAGGAGGTCGATGTACATTGCCGCGCAGGAAGCTAACAGTGGGCCTGGTGCAGATGAGAATGACTGCCTCCACCGAGGAGAACTTAACACGCGCCCTGGATAGGATAGAGCGCGCCTACGATGGAGGAGCGGAGTTGATCTGCCTACCTGAGCTCTTCACCTCGCCTTATTTCCCCCAGTATCGAATGAGCGAGGGGAAGGGTAGAGACTTTGCGGAGAGCATCCCAGGGAGGACGACGGAGGCGCTTTGCAGGTGCGCGGCAAAACTTAAGGTGGGCATAATTGCAGGCTCACTGCATGAATTGTGCGGCAAGAAAATGTATAACACAAGCCCCGTCATCGGTCCGGATGGATGCATTTTAGGCTTGTACCGCAAGACGCACATTCCTTATGATGAGAGCTTCTACGAGAAGGAGTACTTCGCCCCAGGAGACACTGGCTTCAAGGTCTTCGAGTTGTCTGGCATCAAATTCGGGGTGCTGATCTGTTATGACCAATGGTTCCCTGAAGCGGCGCGTTGCTTGGCACTGCAAGGCGCTGAGATCGTCTTCTACCCCACCGCCATAGGCACATGCCGCGGGATAAGGCAGAAGGAGGGGGATTGGCATCAGGCCTGGGAGAACGTCATGCGCGGCCACGCCATCGCCAACGGTATAGTAGTATGTGCTGTCAATCGCTGCGGCCAGGAGGATAGGATGAGGTTCTGGGGCGGCAGCTTCGTGTGCGACGCCTTCGGGAGGACGATCGAGCGCTTGGGAGCTAGGGAGGAGGTTTTGGTGCGAAAGGTCGACTTGGACCATGGGGCAGAAGTGCGAAGGGGTTGGGGATTCCTGCGCAACCGCAGGCCCGAATGCTACGGGCGCCTGGTGGAGGTCGAGTGATGACAGAGACGCCTCGCTCCCGAGGGTACTACATGCCTGCGGAATGGGCGCCACATGACGCTACCTGGATCTCCTGGCCGAAGAATCCCCTCACCTTCCCACCGGAGATTCTTCCGGAGGTGGAGTCGATCTTCGCCCAGATGGTCTCGGCATTGAGCCAAGGGGAGACGGTCAAGGTCTTGGTGGAAGATGATGAGATGAGGGATAGGATGGAAAAGGCCTGCTCTCGTGCGGGGGCGGACATGAACAGGGTCGAGGCCAAGCTCATCCATTCCTCGGATGTCTGGATACGCGATTACGGCCCTACCTTCTTGCTCCACCGAGAGACGGGCGAGAAGGCGGCCACCAAGTGGCGCTTCAACGCCTGGGGTGGAAAGTACGATGACCTTCTCTACGATGATAAAGCTGGAGAAGAGGTAGTTCGATCGACAGGAGTGCGCACTTTCTGGCCAGGTATAGTGCTCGAGGGAGGTTCAATCGACGTAAATGGAAAAGGCACGGTCCTCACCACGGAGCAGTGCCTGCTCAACAAGAATCGCAACCCTCATCTCACGCGCGATGACATCGAACGCTATCTGGAGGAATACATCTCTGCGCCGAATGTGATCTGGCTCCGATCAGGCATAGAAGGGGACGACACGGATGGGCACGTGGATGATTTCGCCCGCTTCATCTCCGAGGACCAGGTGCTCTGTGCGTATTCCAGAAGCAAGGCCAACGCCAACGCCGAGGTGCTCAGGGTGAACTTCGAAATCCTCCGCCAGGCGGTGGACCAGGATGGCAGGCCTTTGCGGGTGGAAAGGCTCCCCATGCCCAGGCCTCTTTGGCTGGAGGAGGAGCAAAGGTTCCTTCCCGCCAGCTACGCCAATTTCTACATCGGCAACGATTGCGTTCTCCTGCCTGTCTTCAAGGACCGCAACGACCGCAGGGCCATCGAAATACTAGAGCGCGCGTTCCCTGAGCGCAGGGTGGTGCCCATACACGCAACCCAACTGGTCTACGGATACGGCGGTATTCATTGCGTCACGCAGCAGGAGCCGGCTGGCAGGACCGGGACATAAAAGGGAATCAGCCAAGGACCCGTAGCCTGCAGCGCTAACGATAATATCTCCTGAGCACCATTGATATGGTGGAGCGGATGCCCGTGAGGCGCAAGGAGAAAGAAGTGTGCAACCCTGAGGTGATGGAACGGCTGCTCAACAGCGCCAAGGTGATCCATATCGCCATGAACGATGAGGGGGAGCCTTACATCGTTCCCATGCTTTTCGGCTATAGGGATGGCAGCATCTTCCTGCATTCCGCCAAAGAGGGGAGGAAGGTGGAGGTGTGGCGCAGGGGAGGTAAGGTTTGCTTTGAGGTGGAGGAGCTGGGGGATATCCAGAGAAAGGAGCTGCCCTGCAAATGGACCTTGGACTATGTGAGCGTCATAGGTTGGGGTCAGCCGCATATCATAGAAGATGAGACGTCTATGAGAAAAGGATTGGATGTCATAATGGAGCACTATGGTGGCAGGCCTCCGTTCGAATACTCTGAGGCGCTGCTCTCCAAGACGTTGGTAGTCAGGATAGACATCATAAGCATGACCTGCAAGCGCTCTATATCGCCCTAGACTTCAATTTTCAGAGTTAATAGTATTTCTCAAATTATAACCAACCCAAATGACTCTATTTCCTTGGAAAGTTACATCTCTCTTTTTTTCACATAAATGAATTATGGGGCATTGATTGCATTTTCCAACTGCACATCTTTTAGAACCGATATTCCAAATAGGTTCATCAAGCTTCCAAGGTTCGGTGCCTACTGCTATTGCTGCTTTCCGCCAAACTTCCTGAATAAGATTTCGGAGTGGATTGTTATTTACGGAGCCTTTGAATTCTCCGCTATTGAGCTTTAAAACACCCGTGTAAATTGTAAAACGCGCCACCTGTTTGTCGACGGGAAGGTCCAAATCATCCAAGTTTTTAACCTTAAAAAGTCCCATTTCTCCCATGACGCGGATGTAGAAATTCAATAGTTTAGGGCCACGAAGATTTGGAAATTCAGAGATCTTGCCCTTGATTTCAGCCACAGTAAGTGGCTGGATAGTAATGTCTCTTGGATTGAATCTAATCGTGTAAAATATATGTAATCTATCCTCAGCAAAGAGTCGTAATTTAGACTTTTCTGACTTCTAGCCAGTTTTTTTCAGATTAGAAAATCCATATCGATTCCTATAAAATTTTGCAAAAAAAAGAACCTGAGCATTATTTAAGAGATTTCAAGTTGTCACACCCTTCTTTTGCGGGTATTTTTGTCAACCTGAGTCCGTAAAATCCCTTTTTCTTAACGCCTTATCAAGTGATTCTCGAAATGTGAATTCATGCCTTAATAGGGAATATTCTAATAATGAATCTAAGTTTGAGATGGATATGCACCAGATGAAGCGCGTGGCATTGGTCAAGTGCTCCTCCTACCACCGCCAAGAAGTGGAACAAGCACTGGACCGCGCCATCGGCCTTCTTGGTGGCTGGAAGGCATTCATATCCCCCGGCCAGAAAGTCCTGATAAAGCCGAATCTTCTCATCGCCGCCACCCCCGATAAATGCATAACCACTCACCCCGAGGTCGTCAGGGCGGTGGCCAAATCGCTTATGCAAAATGGATGTCACGTGACCATCGCGGACAGCCCAGGTGCCGGCGTTCTTTACACAGAGAGCGCATTACGTAAGGCCTACTCACTATCAGGCTGGCAATCTGTGGCGGAGGAGCTAGGAGCTGAGCTCAACTTCCGCACCGACTATCGTGAAGTCCCCTGTCCTGAGGGGAGGATGCTGAAGCGCTTCCTTATAATCGAGCCAGCTCTAGAGGCTGAGGTCATCATCTCGCTGCCCAAGGCCAAGACCCATATGTTGACCACCATGACAGGCGCGGTGAAGAACCTGTTCGGGGTGGTGCCCAGTATAGAGAAGCCCGCCCTGCACGCTCGATTCCCCAGCCTTGACGCCTTCAGCGATATGCTGCTGGACCTCAATCAGCTCATCAGACCGAGACTGCATATCATGGATGCCATCATCGGCATGGAAGGGGACGGTCCCCATACCGGAGAGCCGCGCCATATAGGAGCGATCTTGGCCAGCGAGGACCCGCACGCCCTGGACTACGTGGCCGCCAGAATCATGTCCCTCGAGCCCATGGAGGTGGGCACTCTGGCAGCGGCGCAGAGGAGAGGATTGATTCGCGCTGACGGAACGGACATCGAGCTGGTAGGCGATGAGCTGAACGATTTTGTGATCAAGGATTTCAAGCGTCCTCGGACCAAGGACCGGCAAAAGGGATTCTCAGAAGGCCGGTTGGCCTCCTTGGCGCTCTCCCTGGTTAAGGCCTATTCCCTGAGGCCACAGGTCGACCGCGAAATATGCACCGGCTGTGGACGATGCGAGCGCATATGCCCCAAGGGGGCGGTCACGGTGCGAAAGGGCAAAGCCCGTATCAGGGCGCGCAGCTGCATCCGCTGCTTCTGCTGCCATGAGATGTGCGCCTCCAAAGCCATCGTCCTGCGCCGCAGCGCCTCGGGAAGAGTTCTGGCGCGGCTGGTCGAACGCCGCTCGAAAGGGTAAGCCTTCGGTTCGAGACGATGGAATACGAAAATAGGTAAATACCGCCTGCTGGAATGTTTGCATCACCGATAGGAGGTATTACAGAATGGGAGAGAAGACATACCAACTGCAGCCTTTGCCCTACGACTACAACGCTCTGGCGCCTGTCATTTCCGAGGACCTGTTGCGCCTGCACCATGACAAGCACCACGCCGCCTATGTCAACGGCGCCAATGCCGTATTGCAGAAGCTGGAGAAGGCGCGAAAGGAAGGCACGGATCTGGACATGAAGGCCTTGGCCAAGGAGTATTCCTTCCATTTCGGGGGACTATTCCTGCATGAGAGGTTCTGGCAGAACATGGGCCCCAGCGGGAAGTCGGGAGGGAAGCCGGGGGGTAAGATAGGGGATCTGATAAACAAGGAGTTCGGATCCTTCGAGCGCTTCAAGAAGGAGTTCTCCGCCGTGGCCAGCTCGGTGGAGGGTTCGGGATGGGCGGCCCTGGTCTATTGCGGGCATATCGAGCGTCCCATGCTGGTGCAGATAGAGAAGCACAACGTGAACGTCACGCCACAGCAGAAGGTGCTGTTAGTCTTGGATGTCTGGGAGCATGCCTACTATCTTGACTATAAGAACGACCGGGGCAAGTTCATAGAGAACTGGTGGAACATAGTCGATTGGGAGGCGGTGGAGAAGCGGCTTCCTTGAGCATCCTGACGGCTCCTCCCTCCCAATAGGGATGGGGCAGGAAGAAATGATATGACCTCCTCAGGAGCCAAAGGGGAGAAGCTGACCAGTCTCTTGCGCCTGATAAAGCGCGATCGTGGCGAGCTGCACCTGAAAGAGGGGATGAGGCTGGCGGATGCCAAGGAGTGGAGTGCTGCCGTGGAAGAGCTGCAGCTCGCCCTTTATGAGTTCGAGGAGATCGAGGATGGGGCGAGGATGTCCGCTGTCCTTGCCGCCCTAGCCCTCTGCCGCTTCGGGCAGGGAGATTTGGAAGGAGCTGAGGTAGACTCGAGGAGATCAATCGAGGCCATGAGGCAGGGGGGCGACAGGGAGGGTGAGGCCACCGCCATATTAGGGCTGGGGTATGTACTGCTGGCCAGGGGTGAGTATTCAAAGGCTCAGGAAGTCTTCCATGAGGCCCTTTCCCTCTTCAGGGCGGAGAGCTTGTGGGAGGGGGTGACCCGTTCCTATCTCGGCCTGGAGAGGGCTTTGAGGGCTAACGGGCAAGAGGAGGAGGCGGACGAGGCTCGGGCTAAGGCAGAGGATGCGAGGCGAAGGCTAGCGCATGGCATATGAGCCCCGAAGAATATTTCTAATCAGTAGATAAGTTGGAGGTGCATGAAGCTCAAATGCACCAAGGATGTCGCCATTTCATCCTTGGCATTGTTGCTCATCCTATTGGTCATTTTGGCAGTGATAGCCATGATCCTCATCGCCCCGATCAGATCGGTGGAGGTGGACGAGGAGAGACGCGCGTTATACATGGAAGGTCTCTCAGTTCTGGAACTGAGCTTGAAATGTGATGTGGGTAGAGTAATGGTGGATTTCTCGGATGAAGGCGAGGAGCTAGTCCTAATGAAGGTGCAGGGCGAGGTGCGACAGAGCCTGTTCTCCATGGGAGATCCGGTGCAAATCTCGTGGGATGCCTACGTTATTGATTCCCGTCTTAGGATTGAGGCAAGGGTGGGTTTGAATGCCTTCAGCACCAGCCTGGGAATGAATGGCCTGGATGTTAAAATCAGCATCTCCCCCTCCCTGCTGGCTGACCTGACAGTGGAGCATACGGTAGGAGAAATACAGCTGCAGGCCGACGAGAGCTGCTCCTTGAGCCATGTGAGATTGATAGGGAAGACAGGGAGCGTGGCAGCAAACCTCGCACCAGGCACCAAGCTCTTGGGAGATCTAAGCATCCAGACCACCACTGGCAATGCCAGGCTATATTGGGATGAGGTGGATGTACAGGGCCAAGTCAACGTTAGCGTTCGAACCACAACGGGGAGCATATCCATAAGCGTCATCCAGACCCAGCCCTATTCCGGCAGCGTCCTCATGCAAGGCTCAGCCACTACCGGTAGGGTGGATATGGAGATGAGCATCCAGCCACCGATCTCATCCCGGATCTCGTCCAGCGTATCCACGGGAAGCATCGAGATCGCCAGCAGCCAAGGTTTCGTTGGGGGCGATGCCCTGCTAAGCTCCGCTAATTATCCCTCTCCTCAGAGGATGGATGTCTTCCTCAGCACCAATACTGGAAGCATACGGTTGGACCTGGTATACTCATGAGCGATGTTCGCTGGGCTCAGATCGTCCATAATTACTACATCTTCCTCCTGCGAAGGGGCAAGGCCAGCAACAGCGCGATAACGGCTAGGCCGAACATGCCTATCAAAGGCCATGGCCCGAAGGGGCCTTGAGGACTGAAGGGATTGGTGTTGACCTCGAACAGCACGACCTCCCTCAAGCTGTTCCCCGCCTCATCGGTGATTATTATCTCCAGCTCATGCAAGCCATCCTTCAGCTCTCCCACGTCGATGGCCTCTCCCCCCAAGGGTCTGGTGAAATACTCTCCTCCGTCAAGGCGTACGGTTAATAGCGCCACCGAGGATGTCGGATCACTGGCCTGGAATGGTATCTGCACTCTCTTCGAAGTAAAAGGTTGGTTTGGTAGCATGAGATGCAGCATCGGCTTGTCCAAGTCGATCTTGAAGCTCTCCTGGCGTGTCTGTTGCACATTACCGGCCACATCCGAGCTCCTCCATTCTAGAGTATGATGACCTGAGGCATTTATCCTCACAACGCCTGAATAAGGTTGCCAATCCCCCCCATCCAGCCTCCATTCCGCGGAATAGATGCCACTGACAGCATCCTCGAAACCCAAGGTCAGATTCACGGCCGAGACGAACCACTCCGCTGCCCCCCGCTCCCCTTCCCACCTGAGCGCGCTTTGGGGCGCAGTCCAGTCGATTTTCAGAGCCATGGCTATCTGCTCTTCCTCGTTGCCTGCCTGGTCAACGGAGCGGAAGCGCAATAGATGCATGCCCTCTCCCAATGTTAAGGGTGAAATGTATTCGCGCCAAACCTCCTCGTTGAGCTTGTAGAATGTCTTCGCTGCACCGCTCGTCTCGTCCGAAGGCGATAATTGAATGGTGACTTGTGATCTGAACCACCCTCTTGCACCGTACTCGCCTGTGGTGATAGCCAGGGTGGCAGGAGGCTGCGAATCGACCATTATTTCCCGTGCTTGGAATCTCTCCTGGTTGCCAGCGCTGTCCACGGAAAAGTATTCCAGCATATGCCTTCCATCCGCGATCATTATTGATGACCAGGCCTCCTGCCAGCTCCCACCATCAATGCGATAGTATGTCCCCGCTATCCCGCTCACCCCGTCCCCAGGGTCCAAGTTAACTTCCACCTGGCTTACGTACCATCCTTCTCGCCCCTCACGCCCCGTGATATATAACTCGGTCACGGGTGCGCTCATATCCATCCTGATCTCCTGGGAGCTTATTTCTCCAGGGTTGCCAGCGTTGTCCACGGCGAAGAATCTCATCTCATGCACGCCCTCGTCGGACAGAGTTATGGGGGAAGAGTATTTCCTCCAAGCCTGTCCTGAGAGAGAGTAGTAGATCTCTCTGACTCCACTGGTCTCGTCCCTGGCATCTATATGCAAGTCCACCAAGGACACGAACCATCCCTCTTGGCCTTGGGAGCCTGAGATCCCAAGGGAGGCGATGGGCGGGCATCTATCCACCATGATGAGCAGTTCCCTCTCCTCTCCTTGGTTTCCTGCCCAGTCTACAGCGAACCATACCAGCCTATGCACCCCATCCTCTTGCAGTTGCAGGGAGGAAGGCAGAGGAGACCAATCCTCTATGCTAATGAACCTATAATAGAAAGCGGCCACGCCGCTTCCCTCATCGTTACCTTCAGCCATAATGAGGACGTCGGATCTATACCAGCCTTCATTGCCTATCTCCCCCACCACGACCAGATTGCCCATGGGAGGGGACACGTCCATCTTTAGTATCAACTCTCGCACTTCCTCCAGATTGCCTGCCAGGTCCACAGAGCGGAAGCGCAGTAGATGTTCCCCCGAATACGCTACAATGATAGGACTGACATAATCCTCCCAAGCGCCACCATCCAAAGACCACGTCGTCTGGCCTACACCGCTCAGCGCGTCCTGAGCATATAATCGAACAGTGATGGGGCTTACAAACCAGCCTGCGAGACCTTCGACCCCTTCTACGTCATATGAGGTGGTAGGCGCCGTGGCATCGATCCTTATGGTGAGCGACTGCGCCGCCTCCTCGTTACCAGCAACGTCAGTGGCATTGAAGCTGAGCGCGTGTTCTCCTTCCTTGTCTAACACTATGGGAGCCGAATAAGGAGTCCATGCTCCTCCATTCAAGCTGTAGAAGCAAGGCCCAGGACCGCTTAGGGCGTCATTGGTGCTCAACGTCACCATGACAGGGCCGCGGTACCATAGCGGACCTCCCTCGCCCTCGATGCTGCAGGTGGTTATGGGAGGGCTGAGGTCGGCTTTCAGATTCATCTTCTTGATGCTCTCTCCATTACCCGCGACGTCGACTGAGTAATATTCTAAGAGTATAAGGCCTTCTGCATTTATGATGGTGGTCGTGGTGTATATTCTCCAGATGCCACCGTTCACTCGATAGTAACTGTACTGAACCCCGCTGACAGAATCGCTGGTCGTGAGGCTAAGGCTTATGGAGGATACATACCAACCATCGCGGCCTTGTGCGCCCTCTATCTTGGCGCTCGTAGTGGGAGGGGTGGTGTCTATGCGCACCATCACCTGCCTCTGCTGTTCCACGTTCCCCTTCCAATCCACAGAGTAGAAACACACTAGATGCACCGCCGAGCCTGATACTTCGAAGGGTGACGAATACGATGCCCAAGCTCCTGAGTCCACGCTATACCAGGTCTCCTTTACTCCTGTTCCTCCGGTGTCAGTCGCAGTGAGAGTGACCATGACCGAAGAGCGATACCATCCATCCTGACCCGTCGTGCCGGAGAGGGACGCCATTGTGGAGGGGGGCTCGGTATCCAAAGATATGGCCTCGATGGTCAGCACCGCACAAGGGAGATATAGGAGGTGCATGCCATCGGGCATAAGCCAATCCACCAGCGCCCGACCTTCTGCCTTGCTCTGAGCGATTTGAAAGGGGCTCAGGGCGGAGAGATCGTTGCCATCCTCCCAGATAGGCATGCCGATAAGATGCGAAGTGGCAGAGGCGATCAAGGCCGGGGAAGATTCGTTGCGATAGGCGAAAAGGAGATGATATGCCCCCGGCTCCGTAGGGATGTCTAGGGAGATAGAGGTCTCGAGCTCTGATACACCTGAGCCTAAGTCATTCAGGATGGTCCAGAAAGAGGTTTTGGCATCACCCCACGAGGTCGTCGCGACCAAGGGCACTTCATCATCTATGCTCCAAAGGTTCGAGGCGCGCAAGAGAAGCTTTCCCTCCAGGCGGCTGCCCACCTCAATCACCAGGCTCGTTGCTGAGATATTGGCGAATCCTCCAGCACCAGAGACGATGGTCAACGAGGATGCTCTTCCCTGATCCGGTTCCCCTGGCTCGAACTGGAAGGAGAGCTCATACTGGGCCCATGTTCCAGCATCAGGGAGGACACAGATGTAATGATGTCCCTGCACGGTGGCCGTCATGTTAGCTATCTCCATTCCTCCACTTGTGGCGGAGAAGCCTAAAAGATGCGTGCCATCGGTGCCGAAGAGATAGAGGTCCAGGTCTCCTTGGGAAGAGTTGAAATCGACTCTCACCCGCAACCGATCTCCTGGCCGGAGCCAGACTTTGAACCAATCAGGGTCCAAGGCCTTCAGCCCGCTATAGCGCTGCTTGACGTCAAGCGGCTTTGCCTCGCTCCAAGCATCATTCTCCTCATAGAGGTCATCAGCAGGAACGAGCTCCACCGCGTCCACCCATCCTGCATCGGCATAGGCGCAATCATCCTCATCGTGCACGAATTCCCAGCGCAGCACGTGAACCGTGGGGGATATGGATATGCTGAACTTCGTCCATTCGACATTGCCACTAATGCTTCCTTGCAGCCCGTCATCCACGTAGAATCTCAGGAGATCCTTTCCGGACTGTGAGCTAACTTTCCAATAGAAGGAGACGCTGGAAGCTCCCGAAATCACTGATTGCAGGCTGCTGGCTGCCTTGTCTGGAATGCAGCCGCTCTGTGCGCTGTAGCCTCCTTTGTAGTAAGTATGATTCACCGCCACCCATCTTGCTTCCCCGTGACTGGTGAAGGAGAGGCCAGGAGTGTCGAGAGCGGAAGAAAAAGAGACGCTAGGGTATTTATAGAACTTGATAGAAGCGAAGCCCGGTAGGGTTCGTGGCACGGAAGCACTCTGCCCTGATGCCAAAGTGGCCGCACCAGGAAAATAAACTCCTTCATAAGCTTCCATGCGGAAGGAGCTCAGTTGAGCCGAGCCGCCTCCCTGTACCTCGATCCAGAAAGAGGATGTCCCTGCCTCCCATTCAGGAAGGAAGGAGGATATGTCCAGGCACATGAAGGCAGGCATAGGGCGCGTTGTGTCGTATTCATAGAAAGGAGATATGCTCTTCAGCGCCGTGGGATACTCGCCCAAGGCGATGGTGATCGATGCGCTCCTCAGAGGAGGGGTGTTGAAATACCAGGTGGCTAGAAGGGAAGGGGAGTAATCGGGAATGTCGACCACAGTGGTCATCCAAAGCCCAGCTCGGTTGGATATCTTCTTGAAAGCCTCGTAGGTGAGCCAATAATACCCTTTATCCCCCCAATCTGAGCCCCAGGAGTTGACCACGCGGAACGCACCCACCTCTCCGTCCTCGCTGATGCTGTCATCATAACCCACCAGGGTCTGGGCATGGTTAAGGGTGTCAGAGTTGTACTCTTGTGAGGTCACGATGAATGCCCCGTTGTCGAAAACGTAGTATCTGGAGTCCAAGGCGAAGGTGACTGGTATATCCTGAGAAAGCCAGGCCTTAGCCTGAGCCACCGCCGCATCCCCTTTGTAATACCACTCCTGATAGGTATGAGCCTTGTGCAAAGGGGCCTCCCTGAAGGCAGCAGCGCTTCCCCAGCTCACATAATCAGTTGGATTATAAGGATGCGTGGCCAAAGAGGCTACACCCCAATCCACGGCCACCCGGAAATTCTCGCTCATCCATGAGCCTTGATCCACCCCACCATTGATCTTATTGTAGGCCCAAGCGGGGCTCATGAGTCGTGAGCTATTCGTCCCGTTCTTGACATCGTACCAACCGTTGTCCTTAGCTTCCAAATAGCCATAGGTATAATATATCGCGGCCCATGCGGCGCATGAGCCTTGGCTCCCCTGGTTGCCCACCTTGGGGAAGAAGCCCTGCTTGGATATGTCATAGGAAGAGGGTAGAGTAAGATCTTGGAGAGGAACAGCGTCCGCCACCCACACCCTTCCCACCATCGCCCTATACTCCTCCTCGGTAGGAGGCGCCAGGCCGGTCCCGAAACCATCCACGATCAAATTGTAATCCACTCCTGCCTGCCTGACGCCCAAAGTCGCCTTCAGCTGCAGCATCTCCGCTTCGGTCATGAGATGGTGGCCAGGGATTGAAATCATCGATCTATCAGAATCGCTGGTGCATGCGCTTAGCTCCAAGTTCGCCTCCGGTGGCAGCGCTAAGGCGTAAAGGGAATTCACGGATAGGAGAAGTAGGAATAATGGGAATATCGCGATGAAGCGCCTCATGTTTATACCGTCTTCAATTGGTCAATGCTTATCCCATTACTCAGGGCACAGCAGTATAATCATCTTTTCTAACCGGTTATCGTTTATTGTTCTACAGGAAAGTATGCGAGCGCATTCTCACTGTTCTCCAAAGCGCGAAATGCGAAGGAATCTTGATATCCATTCGAAAGAAATGCGGTACGATATCATGAAGGTCAACCTCTTCGCCGTGATTGGAGGACTGTTGGGGGTGATGTGCGTCCTCATGCCTTGGCTGGTGGTGGAGACGCACAACATCTTCTGGGACAACCACCAAGAATACGCTATGACCGACCTGATGCATGATGAGGACTCCTCCTTGGCGGTAGCGGTGATACTGATGCTGCTCGGTTCTGCCCTGGCCATCGCCACACCCTTAGGTGGGATGGGCATGCTCTTCGGCATCCTGGTGTTCCTCGGTTCTACATATGATCGCCTGGGAAAAGTGACCAGCGGCATAAACGAGACCACTACCTCACTGGGATTGGGCTTCGCAGTAGGGCTGTTGGCGTTAGGCATGGTGCTGGTGGGTCTGTTGAGGCCGATAGGTCCAGGATACTCCAGAGGGAGAGTACTGCCGCGGGACCGCTTCTTGACATGGTCGGGGTGATCATTTCTCGGCCAGATCGTGAGTGGTGTAGCTCGTTTCCCCTTCATCGGGGCCACCAGTGGACTGTTCAAGGCAAGAGGGACAGGCGTGCCTCTTGCGATCCATCGGATCCATGCGCTCGGCGGTCACCATGTACACTACGCGCTCCCCTATGTTGCATGCATGATCCGCTATCCTCTCCAAATACCGCGCCACCAGGATGATGTGTGCTCCCACAGTAATCTTTCTGGGATCCTCGATCATGTACGTCAGCACGGCCCTGAAATTAGTGTCATACAGGCAGTCCACCTCATCATCGCGCTCGAAAAGCCTCTTCGCCATCTCCACGTCCCTGGTGGTGAAAGAGCGGATGGCGTCAGTGACCATGCCAACTACCAAGGAGGCCATATGCGGTATATTGACTGGCCTTCTGAATCCGTTGCTGGAGGCCAACACATCATAGAGCTCCACAATGTCGCTGGCGTATCGCCCTATCCGGTTCAAGTCGGTGATAATCTTCAGGCAGGTGGAGATGGTCCTTAGGTCCCCCGCTACCGGGGTGTGGAGGGCGATCAGGTCCAAGCAATGCTTCTCGATCTGCTGGTCCATTCGGTAGATCTCCTTATCCAGTCGCTCCACCTCCACCTTGAGCGCCGGCTCTTTATCTACGATGCATCTGACGGCCTTCTCGATGGCCTCGCGGGCCAAGGAGGCCATCTGAGAGACTTCTTCATTGAGCTTCTCCATCTCTTGATTGAACAGCACCCTCGACGTCATCATCCCATTCTCCCAGTGATATACTGCTCTGTCAACTTCTGCTCCGGCTTCTCGAATATCTTCTCTGTCTCCCCAAACTCTATCAACTCGCCCAAATAGAAGAAGGCGGTCTTGTCCGCCACACGGGCGGCCTGCTGCATGTTATGCGTCACTATCACCACCGTATAGTCCTTCTTGAGGTCCACCAATAAATCCTCTATCTTGGCGGTGGCAATGGGATCGAGGGCGGAGCACGGTTCGTCGAAAAGGATTATCTCAGGCTCCACCGCCATGGTCCGCGCGATGCACAGCCTCTGCTGCTGCCCGCCCGATAGCTCGTAGGCGCTCTTATCCAGCCTGTCCTTGACCTCATCCCACAGCGCAGCCCTTTTAAGACTGCGCTCCACCAATTCGGCCAGCTCCTTCTTGGTATATTTGACGGTACGCTTGCCCTGCAAGCTAGGGTCCAGATCCTTGCCGTGGATGCGAGGCGCGTAGGCGATGTTCTCGAAGATGCTCTTGGGGAACGGATTAGGCTTCTGGAACACCATTCCGATGCGCCTGCGCACCTCCACCACATCCACATCATCGTCGTAGATGTTCTTGCCATCCACCATCACTTTGCCGGTCACCCTGCACTTAGGCACTAAGTCGTTCATGCGGTTCAGGCAGCGTATGAAGGTGCTCTTGCCGCATCCCGAGGGTCCTATGATAGCGGTGATCTCGTTCTTGGGTATGGTTATGTTAACGTCCTTGAGCGCGTGGTTCTTATCGAACCATACGTTCAGACCAGTGACTACGATGTTCTCGGACATGTTATCACCACTTGTATTTCTCCCTGTATCGGTCGCGGATTATGATGGCGGCGAGGTTCATCAGCACCACCATTATTAGCAGCACCAATGCCGTCCCATATTGGAAGGGGGCCGTCTTCTCGAACACCGTCTGGGTGGCCAGGGCATAAAGCTGGAAGGGCATGGCCATGAAAGTGTCCCAGACGCTCTGGGGAAGTATGCTCTTGGTGAGCACTACACCGGTGAGCAGGATGGGGGCCGTCTCACCGGCTGCCCTGCTGAGCGACAATATCACACCTGTGAGTATGCCCGGGGTAGAGTATGGCAGGACGTGATGACGGATGGTCTGCCATTTGGTGGTGCCCAAGGCTAGTGAGGCTTCCCTCAAGGATTCAGGCACCGCCTGGATCGCCTCCCTGGAAGCCGTAATGACCAGGGGCAGGACCAGGAACGCCAAGGTCACGGCGGAGGCCATCAGGCTGAAGCCCCAATTGAAGTAGAGCACCAGCATTCCCAGACCCAGGAGGCCATAGACGATGGAAGGCACGCCGGCCAAGTTATTGACCACCACTCGAAGTATATTGGCGAAGCGGCTCTTTCCCTGATACTCGGAGATGTACACCGTAGTCAGCACGCCTATGGGAACGGCGATGAGCATCACCAGGCCCATGAGGTATAAGGTGCCCACGATGGCAGGGAAGATGCCTCCCTCCGTGAAGCCGCGACGGGGAAATTGCGTCAAGAACTCCCAGCTCAGCGTGCCCATACCTAGAACTATGATATAGCCTAATATGATGACAAGGGCCAGACCGACCACCAGGGCGCAGCCCCGGAACAGCATGAAGAAGATTTTCTCCTTGACACGTCGGCTCATTGATACCTCTCCGCGTATTTTCGCATGGCCAAATCGGCCACGTAATTCAGCACGAAGGTGATGGCGAATAGGACCAGGCCCAGTTCGAAGAGCACGTGATAGTGAGCTGTATTGGCCGCCACCTCCCCCATCTCGATGGCGATGGTGGAGGTGATCGGCTGACCGGATGAGAAGGGGTTGAAGGTCAATTGCGGCGAGCTGCCTGTGGCCATGACCACTACCATGGTCTCCCCCACGGCGCGGCCGATGGAAAGCATCACAGCTGCCACTATGCCTGGCCTGGCCGCTGGGATGATCACTTTCCAGGTGGTCTCCCACCTGGTCATGCCCAAGGCCAAGGAGGCCTCCTTCAACGCCCTGGGCACCGAGTTCATGGCGTCCTCAGATAATGATACCATGATGGGGACCATCATGACCGCCAGGAAGACCGCTCCATTGAAAAGGTTAAGATAATCATTAGGCCTCCAGCCGGGGGCGAAGGCTTCCCACATAAATTTGGCGAACACCGTCAGGGCCAAGAAGCCCAGCATCACTGAAGGGAGCCCGGCCAGCACTTCAATGGCTGGCTTGAATATCTTACGTACGCGAGGGTGAGCGATCTCAGAGAGGTATATGGTGGCACCAAGGCCGATAGGTATGGCTATGAGCGCAGACAGCAAGGTCACGATCAGTGTGGAGACCAGAAGAGGGAGGAAGCCATACAGTGGCTCCACCGGATGAGTAGGGTCCCAGACCGTCCCGGTGAAGAACTTCCATTGGTCGATCATGAAAAATGCGGGATAGGAGTTGGTGAAGAGAAAAATAGCCACGGCCGCGAGGACGAGTATGGCGAAGCCGGATACAATCGCCAAAATGACATGGACGCTCTTGTCATAGAAGTAACGTCTCTTGGCCGTTACTATTCTCTTCTTGGCCATGATTCAGGCTCTCCTTCCGCTCATTTCAAACGACAGTCTTTCATCTATGTTAGAATGATTTTGGAAATGACTTATCATGATTATGTAATTACAGTAATTATTGAAAGTAGAAAAGGTTTAGGAGCGGCCTAATGCTCAAAAGAGCTTAGCACGCTGTTGCTCCAGCACATCCGAGGGCAAGGCGTAGAAGCCTATATCCTCAGCCACCTTCTGGCCTTTGTTGGCATCGAGTATCCAGTTCAGCCACTGCCAGGTCCCCCCCGTAGGAGCGTCGGCGGTGTAGAGGTAGAGATACCTGGCGATGTCATATTGGCCTGAGAGCACTGCGTCCTTGTCAAGGGGCGAGTAGGCTGGGGAGCTGGCGGTCTTCTTTATCATCAGCACGTTGATGCCGGATGCGCCCGAGACATAGCCGATCCCGACGTAACCTATGCCACCCTCGTTGAGCTGCACCGCCTGCACGATGGCAGCGTTGCCAGTCATCTGGTTCATGCTGGCGGCGTAGGCGCCGTTGAGCAGCACATGCTCCTGGAAGTAGGCGTAGGTGCCGGACGTGGATTGTCTGCCGTAGAGAGCTATGGGCCGATCAGGACCTCCTACCTGGTTCCAGTTGGTGTAGGTGCCGTTGTATATGCCGCGCAGCTGCTCGATGGTGAGCTCGGTGATGGGGTTGGACTGGTGGACGATTATGGCTATGCCGTCGATGGCCACCTTGAACTCCACTGGATTCAAGCCAGCGGCTTGAGCTTGCGCGTACTCAGAGGACTTCATGGCCCTGGAGGCCTGCGCCACATCCACCTGCTTGGCTATCAGCGCGGTTATGCCTGTGCCGCTACCACCGCCCGAGATCTCGACGGTGATATTCCTCTCCTCTATTCCGAATTCCTCGGCCCAGGCGCTGCAAAGCTCCAACATGGTGTCGGAGCCTTTCTGCTTGATCGTCGTCTTGGCTGGTGTATCGCCTCCTTCTCCCCCCAGAAGCAATACGCCGGCCACGGCCGCGATTATCAACACGGCAACGACGCCGACCGCAATCATCATAGTTTTCTTTTCCATTGTGCTACCACCTCTTGGGATAAGGTCCTGAGCCGCGCCCCGCGGTGAAATGAAAGGTAGGCAGGAGGAAAGCGATTCTTTTGCCTTGTTCCTTCCAGTCTTTCGCTGCATGGCGCTGGCTCAAGTTGCATTTCTTCGAAAATTCCAAAAAAACGGGTATATCTATATGCATATCCAAAGTAGAATATGTTAGTATATATTGTAATACTTATGTCTATATATGATATATATTGAAAATACATTACATTATGATATACCAAGAAAAGTGAGATATGGTGATGGAATTGGAGATAAGGCGAGTACAGAAAACTGGTGCCTCCACCATGACAGTATCGTTGCCCAAGGATTGGATAGAGAGCAATTCCATAACACCCGGAACTCCAGTCGTGGTCCGCCCGATGCCCGATGGTACGATCTCCATCGACCCCCGCGTGCAGCGCGAGAAGGAGGAGACGCGAAAGATAATACAGGTTGATGATGACGAGACTAAGGAACACCTGACGCGCAAGCTCATCGGAGCTTATCTCGCAGGCTATAATATTATAGAAGTGAGGTCGAAAACGCGTCTTGACCTGGAGCTCAAGCATGCGGTGAAGGAGATTTCACGCATGGTCATTGGACCAGAGGTCATCGAGGAGACGATTAACACCGTCATACTCCACGATCTTTCGGACCCCGTGGAGTTGCCTCAGGAGAAGTGCGTGCGCCGCATGCATCTCATCGTCATGAGCATGCATAAGGATGCTATAATCGCGCTGATGGAGGAGGATAGCGCTCTGGCCAAGGACGTGATCGATCGCGATGCGGATGTAGACCGCCTATATTGGATGGCGGCTAAGCAGTACAACATGATTCTTAAGGACCGGAAACTGTCGGAGAAGATCGGGGTGGATATCTTCGAGGGCATGAACCTCATGCTGGTGGCAAGAGGGATAGAGCGCATAGGGGACCATGCGGAGAAGATGGCCAACAACGCCATAACCCTGATAAACTCTGGCATGAAGCTAGGGAATGCGGAAGAGATCCATAGGATGAGCGCTCAGGCCATGCGGATCTTGGAGATGGCCATGGAATCCTACTTCCGCAAGGATATCAAGGCCGCCAATAACATCATTGACATGGGAGACAAGCTGGTGCAGGAATGCCAGGACCTGAGCGTGTCGGAGAGGCTGCCAGCAAACCTTTGCGCTGTGGTTCGAACCTCGGTCATAGACTCGATAACCAGAACCACCATGTACGCCATGGATATAGCTGAGATTGCTATTAATGGCGCCATGCGGATGGACGGTTGAAGAGGTACCCCGGTCAAGAACTCAGATAAAGATTGAAGATTAGGATGAATCAAAACTCGTCTCAGGCGTCCTTAATAGCCTGCCAAAGGGCCATCCATGAATTCTGAGTATAGCATGCGGTGGCACTTGGGACAATAGAACCTTCTCTTCCTAGAATAAGCGAAGAAGACCAGGGCCACCGAGTCCAACAGAGTCTTCTCCCTCTCTTCCACCACCAGCTCCTCCTTGCTCCCCACCCAATCACACCTGTCGCACTTCACATTATTCAATACGTTCTTTTGACGATAAAGGTTACTTTTATGATTTTACGCCCGCCCTTCCCCCATTATCCGCCATGGGCTACGGGTGGATAAGCAAGGAGTTGGAAGATTTGAGTTAAGGAACGACGTAAGTGGTCCATTTGCAACCTGACACCTGATTTTTGAACTACTCCCCTTGTCCTTAACCGCGACCTTTCTTCGCTTGGTAATTGCTCCATCTGCTCTCCAGTTCAGGGTCTGCGAGGGTATCCATGAGGTATCTTGCGAACTGCTCTCCCGTGGCTCCGTTAGGACGGCCAGTGATCACCACCTTGCGTTCGAACTGGCAACAAATATCCAGCGCCATCTCCAGGCGTCGCGACTTCTCCGTGCGCCCGATGTGATTGAGCAGCATGGCCGCAGCCTTTATGATGCTGGAAGGGTCGGCGTACGCCGCCCTTCCCTCCTCCACCATGCGCGGCGCCGAGCCGTGAATAGCCTCGAACATGGCGTACTTGGTGCCGATGTTGGCGCTCCCCGCCGTACCCACCCCGCCTTGTATTTGCGCGGCCTCATCGGTGATTATATCGCCGTAGAGGTTGGGCAGAACCATGACCTTGAATTCGTGCCTTCGCGCTTCATCCAACAGCTTGGCTGTCATGATGTCTATGAACCAATCGTCCCACTTGATGTTGGGATAGTCCTTGGCCACGCGCTCCGCCACTGCCAGGAACTTGCCGTCCGTGGCCTTGACCACATTGGCCTTGGTGACCACGGTCACGCGGTCGATGCCATTCTTCTTGGCGTACTCGAACGCCAAGCGGAGGATGCGCTCGCAGCCTTGCGTAGTGGCCACGCAGAAATCGAAGGCCAGGTCGTCGGTAACATTGATGCCTTTGCTGCCCAGTATGTAGGCGCCCTCGGTGTTCTCCCTGAAGAAGATCCAATCGATGTTGAGAGAGGGCACCCGCACCGGGCGCACGTTAGCGAATAGGTCTAGCTCGCGCCTCATGGCGACATTTGCCGACTCGATATTGGGCCAAGGGTCACCCTTCTTGGGGGTGGTGGTGGGCCCTTTCAATATCACATCGCACCTTTTGAGCTCTTCCAGAACCTCCTGTGGCAGCGCCTGCATCTGCCGCACCCGGTTCTCTATGGTGAGGCCTTCGATGCCCCGCAGCTCGACCTTGCCCTCTGCCATCTCCTCTCTTAACAAGAACTCCAGGACGGTGCGGGCATGCGCGCAAATATAAGGACCGATCCCGTCCCCGCCGACGATCCCTATCACAATCTTATCCTTCTTGGCATGGTCCACCCATTCCACGGAGCGCTTCATCTTTTCCACGCGCTCCATCTGCTCCTGGACCAGCTTCCCGAAGTGCTCCTTGGCCCTCTCCACGGCCGCTTCGTCCATGGAATCCTCACTCCAGGTTGAAACAGCCGTGCTTCTTGAAATGCTCGGCCAGGCCACCGTCGTTCAATATCCTGACCATGACGGGAGGCAGGGGGTTGGCCCTGATCTTGATGTCCTTGGATATGTCATGCACCAAGCCCCGTTCCAAATCGACCCGAAGCTCGTCCCCTTCCTCGATCTTGGAAGTGTCGCATTCCAGCACCGGCAGCCCTACGTTTATGCAATTGCGATAGAAAATGCGGGCGAAGTCCTTGGCGATCACCGCCGAGATGCCGGCTGCCTTGATCACCAGCGGTGCCTGCTCCCTCGAAGAGCCCATGCCGAAGTTGTGCCCTGCCACGATGAAGTCGCCCTCCTCGATCTCCTCGTAGAAGCCGGGGCGGATATCCTCCATCAGGTGCTTGGCCATCTCCTTCATGTCCGTGCTCTTGAACTTGTACTTGCCAGCGATGATATAATCGGTGTTGATGTTGTCTCCGAACTTATGCGCCCGGCCGCACAGCTCCTTCATCACAGCACCTCCCTGGGGTCAGATATGCATCCTTTGATGGCGGAATAGGCCGCCGTGGCCGGGGAAGCGAGATAAACGGAGGATTTCACGTTGCCCATGCGCCCCTTGAAATTGCGGTTGGCCGTGGAAAGGACGTTCTCCTCATCCGAGGGAATGCCGTTACAGGTGCCCACGCAAGGCCCGCAGGACGGTGTGGTCACCGCCGCCCCCGCCTTGACTAGCCTTTGCATCACGCCGCACTCCATGGCCTGCTGCAGGATGGCGCGGGATGCCGGCGCCACTATCAGCCTCACGTCCCTATGTACCTTCTTGCCGTCGAGGATGGAGGCCGCTACCATCAGATCCTCCAGCCTGCCGTTGGTGCAGGTACCTATGAACACTTGGTCTATATGGAGTCCCAGCACCTTCTCGATGGGGACCACGTTGTCCACGTCCGGAGGGCAGGCGATCTGGGGCCCCAGGTCGGAGACATCCTCCTCCATCACCTTCTCGTATACCGCATCCGCGTCCGCATCAACTCCCTTGTAAGGATATTTGGCTCTCGGCGCCACGTAGTCCAAGACCTTCTGATCCGCTCGCATCAAGCCCACCTTGGCGCCCGTCTCCACCGCCATGTTGGAGATGGTCATGCGCGCCTCAGGCGTAAGGGCATCGATGGCCTCGCCCGTTATCTCCAGCGCCTTGTAGGTGGCACCGTTAGCGGTCAGTCGTCCGCACATACGCAGGGCTATGTCCTTGGAGAAGGACCCCTTGGGAAGCCTTCCAGAGTAGACGAGCTTGATAGTTTGCGGCACCTTGAACCAGGTCTTGCCCGAGATGAGCGCGGCCGCCATGTCCGTGGACCCCACGCCAGTGGCGAAGGCGTTGAGGGCGCCATAGGTCGTGGTGTGCGAGTCGGCGCCGATGATGACGCTGCCGGGAAGGGCATAGCCGTTCTCTGGCACCAATACATGGCATACGCCATCCCCTACGTCATACAGAATCGCTCCCTGCTCCTTGGCGAACTGGCGCATCTGCTTGTGCAGATTGGAGACGGATTCCAGCGGGGAGGGGGCATTGTGATCTATGACCACGGCGTAGCGGTCTGGCCTTGCCACTTTCTTACCCTCCATCTCCTTGAAGGCACGTATGGTCAGGGGTGTGGTTCCGTCCTGGCTCATCATGAAGTCCACAGGACATACCACGATGTCATTGGCCTTGACTTCTCTCCCCACATGATTCGAGATTATGTTCTCGGCTATTGTTCCCATAATCACCTACTCCAAGCGTTGGTTGCGGAACTTGTAGTCCTCGTACAGATAGATGAGCTCCCTTTCTGTCAGTGAGCGTTTGAGCGCCACACTGCTAGCGCGGACCATTTCCAGCAGCTCTCCGGCGGCATGGTCGTCCACCTCGAATCCATGCTTGGCCAAAACGCTCTTTATGGTGTGACGGCCGGAATGCTTGCCGATGGATATCCTCCTCTCCAAGCCTACGGATTCAGGAGCGAAGGCCTCGTAATTGGAGGCACATTTGATTACCCCATCCGCATGTATTCCAGCCTCGTGGGTGAAGCAGTTGAGGCCTACTATAGGCTTCCAATCGGGAATGGTGCGTCCGCAGGCCCTTGCCACATACTCAGCTATCTCCCGAAAGCGGGAGGTCTCGATGCCCGGATCGATGCCAAGAGTGTATTTGGAGGCCATGACTATCTCTTCCAGCGGTGCGTTGCCCGTCCTCTCCCCTATTCCCATCACCGTGGTGGAGATGAACTTGGCTCCTGCTTGAATTCCCGCCAAGGCATTGGCCGTGGCCATGCCGAAGTCGTTATGCGTATGCATCTCCACATCGATCTGAGCGTTTTCTATCAGGTCCTTGATGACTTTATGCGTGCGCAACGGCTCCATGATGCCTAGGGTATCGCAGAAGCGCACTCTGTCGGCCCCCGCCTCCTTGGCGGTGCGAGCGAATTGGATGAGGAAATCCCTGTCTGCACGGGAGGCGTCTTCAGCGTTGCAGGAGATGTAAAGGCCGTGGGACTTGGCGTACTCGATCGCCTCGGTTATCCTATCCAGCACCCACTGCCTGGACTTCATGAGCTTATGCTCGATGTGGATATCAGATGAGGACATGGAGATGGCTACTGAGTCCACGCCGCAATCCAGGCTATGGTTTATGTCCTCCATGCTGGCCCGATTCCACCCCAGCACCGAAGCGGAGAGACCGGATTTGGCGATCTCTTTGATGGCCTTCTTCTCGTCTCCTCCCATGGCCGGGATGCCCGCTTCTATCTGTGGCACCCCTATCTCATCCAGCATCCTGGCGATGCGGACCTTTTCGATGTTGGCAAAGACTATGCCGGCCGCCTGCTCTCCGTCTCTCAGGGTGGTATCGCATATCACCAATGGCGTTCGACTCAATTTCTCGAGGACTTTGCTCTTGTCCTTCATCTACTGCTTTCTCCTTGATGTGTGAGCGCGCCCATCCATCAGGGGCGACGGAGCCGCAGAATCTGCGGCCTATATGCATGAGGCGACTCGTGTCGGACACGGCGGTCGCATCCGCGTCGAAATGCATACAGAGCCCGAATCGATGCACCCTCGGGATAAGGCTGGGGAAAAAGCATACCGCATATCATACAAAAGCGTTACGCATAGTTCCATGGAGCTCTCCGGAGCGACGCTCGATACACGAATCGAGGAGTGGATGATGACGTTCGCCCAATGGCATTTGTGATCGCAGCCTTCTTCTTCATTCGCAAACCAGTCGCGGCTATGAAAATGAATTCCAGATCGACCGCGATTGAGGGGGATCGGAATCGCGTTCCTTTCTGCTTCCCATCTTCATTCCCTGAATCCTCTCAAATGAAAAAATTGGCTCGGCATTCTCTCTTATTCAATGAAGCCAGGAAAAGAGAGTCTGAGAGTTAATTCTAAAGGCTCGGAGATGTGGAACGATAGTGCATTGACATTCATACACGCGATTAAAAGGGGTCATGTTGCTTGTTCAATTGCCCTCGCCGGTTTTTTTCTATTAAAAATTGGTAAGAACAAGGTTTTTTATTAGGAAATTGGTAAGAACAAGGAGGGATTGAGGCCTTTCCACCTTTTTCTTCAACTGGCGAGCTTATACCTAAGAAGGGCGGCGATGCCCCCCAAGGCTTCCAACTTCTTACCCGCCTCGTGATGCTCGCTCACCACCACCACCTTGCCTCGCGCGCTCTCCACCGCCTTCATCAATTCCTCCACATCCTTCTCCCTCAGAATCGGGTCGAGTAGCAGCAGAGTGTCCACCGCCCCCGCATAAGCCGCCCTGCTGACCTCCTCTGGACCATAGGCCACCGGGCCCTCCTTGGCTATCTCTTCCAGGACCCTCTCCACTAGATTCGTCTCCTCGGCCACACGAGACCCTTGGAGGACTTCCGCTCCCAGGCCCTTCTTCATCAGCTCGTGCACCCCGGCCATGCCTGCCTGGCCGGTGTGATAAATGAAGGCGCGCTTGAAGACCTCTGGCGCCTTCTGCCTTCCCATGCTCACCAGAGTCTCCTTGGCGAAGCCTGGGCCGAGCACCACCAGAGGCACGTTCTCTTTGACCAATTGCTTCACCTTCTCAATTATCTCCTCATAATATGCGTCATCCGTCCTCTGCTCATACATCTTCCCTCCTGAGGGACCGTATATCGTGGCTATAGGCTGCATGCCATACTGGCGCATGACGGCGATGGTGGCCTCATCGTTCTCCAAGGCCACGAAGACGATGGAGGGGCGCTTAGAATCCTCCACTGCGCGCTTTATCCGCTCCAGCGTAGAGTCCTTCCAATCTCGCTTGACCACGGTCAGGACCTGGCCCTCTTCCACATTCAGGGTGTGATAGGCGCCTATGTCCTGGGGGCCTTGCTCGATCACCCCCGTTATCCTCAAGCGGTTATCGAACTCGTGGAATTCCACCTTCTCCACCCTGATGCCCAGGAACACCCTCCTCTTCTCCCCCCTCTCCGACCTTACCTTGTCCGACTTCTGCTCCTCCCGGCGGAAGGTTGTGGCCAGGACAAGATCGCCCTTCTCTATGATATTGTACAAATGCCATAGGTCGTCCAGGTTGTCGACCTCGAACTTGATCTCCCCCGTCCTCCTATCCTGGTGCAGCAGGCGCATCGGCCTAGTGATTCATGCCTGTCATATTAATCATGTCATTCCTGCCGCCTTGGTTCCCTTGTACTATGGCCCTAATAACGTCAAGGCCCTCATCCCCATACCATCATTATCGCTATCAATAACGCATAACCATGAGACACCCTTCATATTCGCAGAGTGCCAAGACATGGCGCAGGTCAGAGTCACGTGAGCCCTTCGCAAGTCCTTGTCTCAGTGCTACTGCCAGTGGCGATATCCTGCCTTCTATTGGCCATGTATACGTGGAGGAATCGAGAGGAGCCGGGCGCGGAGGCTTTCGTGGTCGTAATGCTGGCTGGGGCTGGTCTCTGCGCTGCTAATTTAGGGGAAGCGTTCGCGGCCACGTTCCCTGGCAAGATGATATGGAACAATCTCTCCTACCTCCCGCTCACTCTCATTCCCACGGCCTTCTTCCTCTTGGCCATGTCTTATACAGGCAGGGAGCGCTATCTCACGAAGAGGAACATAGCGCTACTCTGCATAATGCCGTGCTTCACCATACTCATGGTCTGGACCAACGACCTGCATCATTGGTACTATTCATGGATCGGCCTCACCACCACGGACGACCTAACTTATCCCATAAGAGAATATGGCATCCTCAGCTGGGCATGGATGTACTATGCCTATCTCCTCCTGCTCATAGGAAGCATGCTCCTCGTAGGCCTCTACTTCGGCACGCCCAAGAGGAAGAGGGGGCAGATTGGTTTGGTCACCCTGGGAGGGCTGGTAGGCTGGAGCGGGAACTATGTCTACCTTAATCTGAACCCCTTCCCCTTTCTGGACACCACTTCCGTGGCGGTGTTCACCGCGGGGATGCTGGTCTTCTTGGGCATCTATCGCTACCGCCTCTTCGACATCACGCCCATCGCTCGCATGGTCACCTTCGACCGCATGAAGCATGGAGTGATCGTGACCGACCGCAAGGGAAGGGTGGTAGATGCCAACGGGGCCGCTCTGACTCTGATGCGCTCGGACGCCTCCGAGGTCATCGACTCTCCGCTCACTGAGGCTTTCGCCCGGCGGCCCGAGCTGCTCGAGGCCATAGCCATGAACCATGCTGTCAGCGAGGTGGACTTGCGCTGGGGCGACTGCCCTCTAATCGTGGAGATGCACGTGCATCCAGTGTACGAGTTCAATGGCGCGAGGGGAGGGAGCATCATCGTCTTGGAGGACGTCACTGAGCAACGTCACGCGGAATATGAGCTTCGCTTGACACAGGAGAAGCTGGACATGCTGAACAGCATAACTGCGCACGACATCATGAACCGCGTCATGGTCATCAGAGGCTATGTAACCCTCCTGGAGGGCTTCATCTCGGACGCTAAGGGCAAGGAGCATCTCAGCAAGATAGCCCATGCCACGGAGTCCATACAGCGGCTGGTCCGGTTCTCCAAGGATTATCAGGCGGGAAAGGTCTCGGCCATGGCCTGGCGCTCCCCTTACACCATGCTCTACCAGGTCTCCGCCCAGCTGGAGACATCCCTAATTGAGCTCGATCCCTCCCTGCACAGGGTGGAATTATATGCGGATGCCCTGTTGGAGAAGGTCTTCTACAACATCATCGAGAATTCCCTGCGGCACGGAGGGAAGGTGACAAAGATTCGGGCCTGGGCGCAGCAGAACGATGGGCATCTGAGCCTCATCATTCAGGACGACGGCATAGGCATACCCTTGCAGGATAAGGAAAAGATATTCCAACAGGGATACGGACGCAACAACGGCTACGGGCTGTTCTTCTCGCGCGAGCTGGCCTCGGTCATGGGCTTCTCCATCGAGGAGAATGGCGTGCCTGGAGAGGGGGCCAGGTTCGAGATCCGCGTGCCCCAGAACAAGTTCCGTTGGAAAGGAGCTGTGATGATGGAGGATTCGGCTCCCTGACGACTGCGAGCCACTTCTCTGTCCCCTTCCCGACTAGGCTGTCCGTAATCGGACAAGTTTTATACGGCCTTGTCCCTACGCAGTGGGGAAGGGTTAAGTATCCCTTAACTTTTCCATCGAACCTTAATGGCGACTTGCTACCTGGTGCTCGAGGACGGAACGGTAATGGAGGGCACCGGTTTTGGTCATGAACAAACGGTCTATGGCGAGGTCGTCTTCAACACCGGGATGACCGGCTATCAAGAGAGCCTCACCGACCCCTCTTATCGCGGGCAGATATTGATTCAAGCCTACCCTCTGATAGGCAATTATGGCATCAATCCTCATGATTTCGAGTCCGATCGTGTGCAGGTGCGCGGCTACGTGGTGCGAGAGCGCTGCCTCGAGCCTACCTCCATGTATGGAGGGGAACGCCTCGAGTCCTTCCTTAAAAGGAATCGTGTCCCGGGCATCGCGGAGCTCGATACCCGCGCTCTGATAATTAAAATAAGAGAGAAAGGGACGCCTCGAGGCGCCATCTGCTTCGAGGAGGATGTGGACAAGGTGCTGAGCAAGGTGCAGAGCATGCCTTATCCCTCCGAGTCGAACCTGGTGGAAGAGGTGAGCGTCAAGGAGCCGCAGCGCTTCGAGCGCGAAGGCCTCAAGGAAGTGGTGCTCATCGATTGCGGCACCAAGCAGAATATCGTGCGCGAGCTGAGGAAGCGCTTCTCCTTGACGGTGGTACCATATGACACCCCGCCGCGCTTCTTCCGCGAGCATGAGGTGGATGGAGTGGTGCTCTCCAATGGGCCAGGGGATCCCGCTCATCCCGTGATACAGGAGACTACGGTGCGCACCCTCAAGGCGATAAAGGAGGACTATCCCATAATGGGCGTCTGCTTCGGGAACCAGCTCATCGCCCGAGCCTTCGGGGGAAGCACCTTCAAGCTCAAGTTCGGGCATCGCGGCGTGAATCAGCCAGTCAAGTACAATGGCAGAGTGTACATAACCTCGCAGAATCACGGCTTCGCCGTGGACCCTGAGAACCTCCCTGCAGAGCTGGAGGTCTCGATGGTCAACGTGAACGACGGCACGGTGGAAGGCTTGCGCCACAAAGAGCTGCCCATCTTCTCAGCCCAGTTCCATCCGGAAGCTTGCCCAGGGCCCAGGGACACGGCGTTCTTGTTCGATGAATTCGCCAAGGTGCTGGAGGGGAGGGGATGAACGTCCCGCCCAAGGGAGCCACCCTCATGGTCATCGGCTCCGGGCCCATCGTCATCGGCCAGGCGGCGGAGTTCGATTTCTCCGGATCCCAGGCCTGCCGCTCCCTAAGGGAGGAGGGGTACCGTACCGTCCTGGTAAATTCCAATCCAGCCACCATCCAGACGGACCTATCCACCGCCGACAAGGTATACGTGGAGCCTTTGGACGTGGAGACCATCACCGAGATCATCAAGAAAGAGAAGGTTTACGGCATCCTCTCAGGGATGGGGGGCCAGACCGCCTTAAACCTGTGCTCCGAGCTGGCGGACAGAGGCATACTCGAGCGTCTGGGCGTTCGGCTTCTAGGAACCCAGCCGGAAGCGATAGCCCTGTCCGAAGATCGAGAGCTTTTCAAGCAGACCATGCTGAAGATAGGAGAGCCGGTGCCCAAGAGCAGAGCGGTCAACTCCATCGAGGAGGCGAAGGAGGCAGTCAAAGAAATTGGCACCTATCCCGTGCTGATAAGACCTGGATTCACGCTTGGAGGCACGGGAGGAGGGATTGCCCACAACGAAGAGGAGCTGGAGGAGATCTGCGGCCGGGGATTGATATATTCACGCATACACCAGGTGCTGATCGAGGAGAGCGTGCTGGGCTGGAAGGAGTACGAGTACGAGGTCATGCGCGACGCCAAGGACAATTGCATAATCGTATGCAACATGGAGAACCTTGACCCCATGGGCATACATACCGGTGAGTCTATAGTGATTGCGCCCTCGCAGACCCTGAGCGATGTGGACCATCAGCGCCTCAGGACAGCGGCCATAAACATCATCCGCGCTTTGAAGATAGAAGGAGGTTGCAACGTCCAGTTCGCCCTGGACCCAGAGACGCGCGAGTACAGGGTCATAGAGGTGAACCCCAGGGTCTCGCGCTCCTCGGCCCTGGCCTCCAAGGCCACGGGTTATCCCATAGCCAGAGTGGCGGCGAAGATCGCCGTGGGCAGGACTCTGGACGAGATCCCCAACCGCATAACAGGGAAGACCTTTGCCGCTTTTGAACCTGCCCTCGACTACGTGGTGCTGAAGATACCTCGTTGGCCCTTTGACAAGTTCCGCACCGTGGACAAGCGATTGGGCACGCAGATGAAGTCCACAGGGGAGGTGATGGCCATAGGCCGCACCGTGGAGGAGGCGATAATGAAGGCGGTGCGCTCCTTGGAGATTGACAAGATGGACCTGGAGGCAGAGCCTTGGACGCGGGAGGAGCTGCTGGAGGAGCTGCGCCATCCCACGGACATGAGGCTCTTCGCCATCGCCGAGGCTTTGCGCCGGGGAATGGCGGTGGAGGAGATAGCCAGCATCACCAAGTGGGACGCCTTCTTCATCCACAAGATCAAGAATATAGTGGAAATGGAGCGCACCCTGAGGGACCTGCCTCATCTCGAGTTGAAGACGCTATTGAAGGCCAAGCGCATGGGCTTCCCGGACGAGAGCATCGCTCGCCTCAAAGGGCTGCCACCCGAGCATGTGCGCGAAGGCAGGAAGATAGCCGGCATATTGCCTACGTACAAGATGGTGGACACCTGCGCCGCGGAGTTCGCGGCCCAAACGCCCTATTACTATTCCACCTATGGCGCGGAGTGCGAGGCCAAGCCCTCCAAGAGGAAGAAGGTGGTGATAGTGGGAGGGGGGCCCATCCGCATAGGGCAGGGGATAGAGTTCGACTATTGCTGCGTGCATGGGGTGATGGCATGCCAGGAAGAAGGGGTTGAGGCCATAGTGATCAACAACAACCCTGAGACCGTGTCCACGGACTACGACATCTCGGACCGTCTCTACTTCGAGCCCTTGACCCTGGAGGACGTACTCAACGTGATAGAGAGGGAGGATGCCGACGGCGTCATAGTGCAGTTCGGAGGCCAGACCTCAGTCAACCTAGCCGTGCCCTTGGAGAAGGCATTGCAGGGGCACAAGTGCAAAATCCTGGGCACCTCTCCGGACATGATCGACGTGGCCGAGGACAGGAAGAGATGGACCGCCCTCATGAAGGAGCTGGGCATAAAGCAGCCCGAGCATGGCACGGGTTACTCAGAGGATGAGGTAAGGGAGGTGGCGGCGCGAATCGGTTATCCTGTGCTGCTGCGCCCCTCCTACGTCCTCGGCGGGAGGGGCATGGAGATCGTGCTCAACGAGGAGGAATTGAGGACGTACGTGAAGACCGCGGTGAAGGTATCGAAGGCGCACCCAGTGCTGGTGGACAAGTACCTCTCTCACGCCATCGAGGTGGACGTGGATGTGGTGGCTGATGGGGAGGACGTGTTCATCGGAGGCATAATGGAGCATATCGAGGAGGCAGGGGTGCATTCGGGAGATGCCATGATGGTCCTCCCTCCGCAGACGCTCTCCAAAGAGATAATAGAGAGGATAATCGAGATAACCAAGATCACCGCCAAAGCATTACAAGTAAAAGGCCTGATGAACCTGCAGCTGGCCATAAAGGAGGGGGAGGTGTATATGCTGGAGGCCAATCCCAGGGCCTCGCGCACCGTGCCCTTCGTGTCCAAGGCCATAGGCGTGCCCCTGGCCAAGGTGGCCACCAAGGTCATGCTGGGAAAAACGCTGAAGGAGCAGGGATATGTAGGCCTGGCGAAGTTCGAGGCGGTGGCGGTGAAGGAGTCAGTCTTCCCCTTCCTCAAGCTCCCCGGGGTGGACTCCATACTAGGTCCGGAGATGCGCTCCACAGGGGAGGTCATGGGCATCGATCCGGACTATGCCGCGGCGGTTTACAAGGCTATCAAGGGTGCAGGGCAGAAGGTGCCTCTGCAGGGCGCCGTGTACATGACCATCGCCGACGCGGACAAGGAGGCTATATTGCCGGTGGCGAAGCAGTTCGCTGAGTTGGGCTTCAAGATATATGCCACCAAGGGCACGAGCACTTTCCTGCGCAATCACGGCGTGGAGACCACCACGGTATACACCATAAGGGAGAAGCAGCAGCCCGACGCCTTGGGCCTGATGAGGCGTGGGGAGATCAATTTGGTCATAAATACTCCCACCTCCAACTCCGGCTCCCGGCGGGATGGCTATATGATGCGCAGGCTGGCGGTGGAGCTGGAGATACCTTACGTCACCACAGTGCAAGGGGCCAAGGCCACGGTGATGGCTATCGCGAGAGCAAGGCAGGGAAAAATATCAGTTATGGATTTGGCGGAATTTCATTCAGCTACGAGAAAATTGAAGAATTAATATTACTTTAAAAGTTCGCTTTGATAATAATTCTCTTTTTACACTTTTGAAAAAATTAAAGATAATTATATTCAAAGCGTGGAAATAAACAAAAAAGTTGATTTATGGCAATGTTAACCTGTTGATTAAAAGTACTTCATAATTAATTATATCAACTTAATTAATTATATCAACTGTAAATTCAAAATTTGTGTAAATTTCGGTCATTATAATGGTCCATGAGCAAATTCATTTTTATCAACCAAAAATGTGATATGCAATTACGACGAATAAGTATAATTGTGGCCTTAGAATTCAATATTCATGTCCATAAAGGACCTCACCCAAACTTCAATCTATACCATGTTTGGAAATGCTTTGATTTAGTAAGACGAAACGGGCCAATCGGTAGAAGAACTCTTGCTTCTATGATGAAATTAAGTGAAGCTAGTACTAGGACCTTATTAGAACACTTAACCAAAGAAGGTTGTTTAGAATTAACGAAACGGGGTGCTGTAATCACACAAAGAGGGCAGGAAAAGTTCCAAAAACTTGGGATGGAAATAATAGAATTAGGTTGGGTAGAACTCTCTATTGGGAAATTTAATTGCTGTGTACTTGTTAGAAAAGCAGCGGACAGAGTTAAAGATGGCATCCGCGAAAGAGATGAAGCCGTCAAAGTAGGAGCCAAAGGAGCCATAATATTAGTAGCGAAAAATGGAAAGGTGATTTTTCCAACAGATGAACGTTTTCCAGACCAAAAACACATTGAGCCCTTGAGGAAGTTCTTTACTATCGAGGATGGTGATGTTCTAATTATTGCCGGTGCTGATGAATATTCATCAGCAGAAATGGGAGCTATAAGGGCTGGTCTCTCTCTCACTGATACCTCAAATGGTTGCCTTGAAAAAATTGAAAAAATTATTTCTGAAGAAAACGAGGAAGAAGACATTAAGAGCATTGCGTTAATGGTTCACGAAATCGTTGGTCGACTTCCAGTTACTATGAGAAGCAGAAATCATTATGGGGTTAGATGCGAAGACGGCAAAATTATTGAAACCAATTTCACAGGCCCTGTTCTAGAAGAAACTTTGAAAAAAGGAACCGTGTTACGACGCATTTCAAAAGCTGGAAAATATAGAGGTTGCCCTGTTCTGGCTGTACCTTTAATTCGAAAAAATGAAGTTATAGCAGTAGTAGGCGTATTCGACATTACCCGCGGATCATATGCTGAATGGATGAGCCGCATTAAAGAATAGAGCCAATTGCGGCTCTTTTTGCCATCAAATAGGAAGACTCAACTATTTTTGGCACACATTTTATTTCCCCTCTCTCAAACTCGAAAAGCTTTGAAAACTCATCCACCTGCTTTTCAAATTCTTCTTCATCACCCAGACTAGTATCTATTTTTACCACTTTCTTATAACCAACACATTTGAATATGTATTTAGCTCCCTCAACATCATTAGGATCGGGCAATATCTGGACCTTATGAAACAAGATACGCCAATTAGCTGCCCACATAGGTGTGAGGAAAAAGGTACCCGCTGATTTTCTAAGTTGGTTAAAGTATTCTTCCACGCCTCCGAAAGCACAGCCTATGCAATCGTCCACAATCTGTCCTTTCTCATCACGAAGTATAATAGTTGGGATTTTAAAATCACCCGCATCTTTTTCGATGTGCTTGAAAGCATTTCCACAAAGTCCATAAAATAGGAGTACCGCGTCAACAAACGGTTCTAATTTTTTAAGGGTTGTTAGTATGTCCTCTCTAAGTCGATCTGGCTTTTGATGCAAAGCCATAGATTTTACCCATACTAAAACTGAATATCCTTTCAGTGCTTTTAACTTCGATAAATCATTTTCTGAAATTGTGGTAATGTTTGCTTTAATTCTCTTCTTAAATAATTTGCACAGTAAATTTTTTGAATCTTCATTGTCTACGATGAATATCTCGTTAATTTTTTCATCGTTTATCAAGACATGAACTAGTTCGTCTTCGAACAAACGGCAGCCCACAATAGCTAAGATCTTACCGTTTCCAGGCATCAGCTTGCGCCTTCCCCTACAATCCTCAGTTTCTCCAATTTCAATATTTTCAGTTTACAAGCTCGCTCACAACGCCTGCAGGCCGTGCCCATGCACTTATCTGATGAAATAATAACATTCCATTTTTCTTTAATTTTTTGAATTTGAATTGCATCTTCGTTGCACGCTTTGACGCATCGCCCGTCTCCAATACAACCCTCAAATTCTCCAATTAATTTTATTCCAATGTCATGCACCACGGTCAAACCTTTTTCACCAATGTCCTGGATATCCCGCTGTACCAACCTGATTACTTCTATATTACGATTCAGAGGTGGTCTTGACTCGAGACCAAAATGTTTCAACATTTTGTCTTCATTCTCGGTAGACATCCCCTGAGTCCAAACACCCAATTCCACTGCGAAAGCGTTCTCAAAGGTCTTAGAGTTGGCAAACATGATATGTTTCGCGCGAATAGAATTAGCCATTTCCTGAATCTTATCTATTAATTCAGGCTGACGGACTAAATCACGAGATAATGCCAGCGATGTGTTTCCCGCCTGAACTGTTCTTTCTACTGTACCAGGAATCAGACCAATTCTCGCTGCCTTTGGAGAGGACATATAGGTTCCCGAAGCTCCAGACATATACATCGATTTGATTTCTCGAAGCGAAATACCACATTCTGTTGCCAATGTTATGTGACCTGAGGTGAAAGCTGCGATTGTTTTTCCCACCTCAATGAAATCTTCTTCATCAAATGATATCCCCCCTTGCAATCTAATAATTTTATCAGGTGTGAGCATTTTGCCAGGTTTCATCAAACCGGTGTCTAGACCGGTTGCTACTAAACCAATAACACCAGTACCAGTTATGCCTTTTACCGGAATTTGAGCTGGACTTATTACCTCTCCTGTTAAAGGATTGACTATGTCAGAAAGGACAGCATACATCTGTTCATTCAAGACAAAGGTCTGCCATTTTCCATCAGAAGTTGCATTGACATCTGAAATAGCCCCTGGTGCAGCGAGCATGCCCATTTTTATATGCTGACCCTCTATTGCAGGCCCTGCAGCAGCAGAACCTGTATATATCTCGTCTCCGACTTTCAATGCCATTTCGGCGTTCGTTCCGAAGTCAGTGACCATGGCCACACCACGATACTTAAGGAAATCGGTTTCATACATCATTGCCAATGCGTCAGCCCCAATCTCATGCTTCACTGCAGGAGGTATAATAATATCCGCTTCTGGATTCATTTCCAGATTAAAATTGCCAGCCTTTACTATTTTTGAATCCCTTTTTATATTCTCGACGCCTAATTTTGCCTTAGCACGATCGCCTGCATAAGCAAGATCACGGATCTCGATATTTTGGAAGAGGGAAAGCTGAATCGGATTGCCACAAACAGCAGCTCTCTCAACTTTCCTTAAATCAATTCCAATTTTCATCAAAAGGGCGTTAAGTGCTCGGATGATTAAACGATGAGAAAAATCTCGCCCCACATCAATAGCGAAATGAAGGTGATCCATAACATTTGCACCAGGTAATGGATGGCGCAAAGTTATCGCTGTAGCTATGACCCTTTTACTTTCGAGATCTATGCTTTGAGCTCTTAAACCACTTGTCCCTATATCAATCGCTACGCCATATCTCTCTGCCATTTGTCGCACCTAGCCAATGCAACCGTACTTTTTTGTTGCCTCCACCATAGCCTTCATATTAGCGAGCGGGGTCTCTGGAGCGAAACCACAACCTGGAGCTACAATATCTGTTCCAGCCGAAATCACCCTTTTAACTTCAATCTCTACATCAGAGGGTTTCTTATACAAAAGAGTTGAAGTTGGACTTATATTACCTATGCATGCTGCTTTACCAATAAGCTGTTGCTTCACCCATCCGATATCCATTTGCTGGTCCACGCTTATTCCATTTGCTTTCGTTTTAAGCATGAATTGCATATTCTTGGAGGTCTTACCACAGATGTGAAGGATTGAATATCCATCTGCTTTGCAAATTGCCTCATTAACCCTCTTTTGGTATGGCATTGCAAACTCAGCATATTGGCTAGGACCAAGAACATCACCACTTGACGTTGCATCAATAACAGCAATAACGTCTGCACCTGATTCTAGAGCAGCTTTTGCAAATTCGATATTCCACTCTGTAGCTTTTTCCAGAATTCCTTTTATGAAATTTGGCTTTAGAGCTACATCCATTATTGCTTCTTGTGAACCGCGTAGCTGACCAGCGAGCATGAAAGGTCCTACAATAGCACAAATTATCGGTACGTCCTTTAATTCTGGATCCTTTGATAACAATTTGATTGCCTCAAGCACAACCGGTGCACGGCCTGCAGAGTATGGATCAGGAATCTTAGCTGCATTAAGTTCCTCCTGACTGGTGATGGGAGCCTTTAAAATTGAAGGTTGGCGATCTATGCCCTCTTTACCAGTTAAAGCGCCAAAAGCTGAAGCGTCGACTGAGACGTCGAATGGAATCCTTACGCTTTCAATGCCCGCGAACTCGTATGCAGCCTTTCCCAATTTAGCCATAAGAGCGGCATCGTTGTTAGCATGAGGCCAATAAGCTCCTGATGCTTTCATTAAATCTAAAGTCCCTGTCTGCAATGGACTGACACAAGGTATTCTATCCACTTTTTCTTGATTTAGCACTCTAAAGAGCCTGTCCTTCTCATTCAGAGTCTCAGCCTCCGCTATCTTATCATTAGGCTTGATGTTTTATCTCTTAGTTGCTTAATCAATAAGCACCATACTTTTTGGCAGCTTTTATCATAGTGAGTATGTTCCTCTCCGGTAGGGCATGGTGTACTTCACAACCTGCACTAAACCAGAACATCCCTCCTGGTTTGCCAATTTCAATAATTCTCTTCGTTTCTCTTTCCACTTCCTCCGCTGTACCACCGTAAGCCACACTCTGAGACTCAGAGACGCCAAGGTTTCCAGCCAGTATGACTTTCTTCCCATATTTCTCCTTAGCCCATTTTAAGTCGACAAGTTCATGGAAAGCCACTGCACCAGCACCTGTCCCTATGATATCGTCAAAAAACGGCGTAGCATCTTGGCATTGGTGGAAACAATAAGGTACCCCTACCCCTTTTACTATTTGCGCCTGATATTTAGCTACGAATTCCTTGAACTGCTGCGGCCCAATAGTCAGGTGATTGAATCCCCCTCCAACAGTTGCCAATGCATGTGCTCCTGAGGCTACCATCGCCTTTCCAAACTCTATTTCGAACTCTGTGATCTTTGCTAATAACTTATGCAAGGATGCCTTGTCAGTTGCCATCATTGGAAGTACAGTTGAATAATGTCCTTTGATTATGTCCGTCGCCACATCTGGTGGAGAGTTGATGAAACCCACAATTGGTACTTTATTACCATATTTCGAGCTCAATTTTTCAATGGTCTTAAGTATTATTGGACATCTGCCAGCTTTCTTTGGATCAGGTATTTCCAAATCATCGATTTCATCCTTGCTTTGAATGGCGAACTGAGTCACAACTGGCATCCTCATTCCGCCTCCACATTTTAATAAATACTCACATTTACTGCCAAAAGCTTCTCCATCAACCCTGAAATCTAAGGGAAGGAAGAAGTTATCCGCTCCATAATATTCATATTGTTGTACTATATTTTTATATAGCTTAGTCGAATTATTAAGTAACTCATACCAAGTATTATCATCTCTTACTGCTGCATATTGAGCAGCCGACTGGAAATACAAAATTACTGGTACTCGATCGGGAATACCTCCTTGAATTGTTGTTACTACTCTTTGTAACGGAGTCATTTCAGTCATTTTCATCACCCCTGTGACTTAAGCCAATTTACCGCTTCATTCTCATCTTCACCGTAGAAATCAGCTCCTATTTCATCAGCAAATTCTGCATCTACGGGCCCTCCACCTATCATAACCTTGCGACCCTCTCGAACATCTTCTTCCACCATGCCCTCAATTACTCTTCGCATGCTTTTCATCGTTGGCGTCATCAATGTTGACATTGCCACGAATTCAGGTTTGTTTTCGACAATGCATTGCACAAAATCTTCAACGGGTACGTCTCGACCCATATCTATGCAATGATAGCCATTGGCTTCGATCATTGTTTTTACTAGATTTTTTCCAATATCGTGGATGTCCCCCTCGACCACACAGATGGCTACTTTCTTCCCCACTGTTTTAGCGCCTGTCAACATATGGGGCCGAAGAATGTCAAAAGCCGCATAAAAGGCGTTAGCGGAAGCCAACACTTGAGGGAGAAATATTTCCTCTTTTTCATATTTACTGGCAACAATCTTCATACCCTTAACTAGCCCATCATTAATCGCGCTAACCACATCGAGTTTCTTTGAAAGAACCTCGTTGGCAGCGCTTTTAGCCAGGTTTTCGTCCATATCAAGGACTGCTTTCTCCAATTTTTCAAACACGCTATTCATTAAATACCCCCTTAGCGATTGGGGATTTCGTTTCCCCTCCGCTCAATTAATTTTTAAAAAGTCATGTAATAAGCATTTTCATGGTGGGTTAAACCAACCCACTTACATTTAGTTGATTAAATTGTTTATGAACCCTTTTAAAAATTGAATGATAGAAATTAGAAGTTAAATAATAAATATGGATGATATCAAGCAATGATTAAAAGAGTAATATTAGTAGGCGGCATAAATAGATTGACGAAGGAGATTATAATAAAATGGACACTAATGAATATATTTAATACTCTTAATGCGAATGATATTTTATTTATTCGAGAGATCGCTGAGCCTTTGGAATTAAGTTCTTGCAAAAATCGCGAAATTAAAGTGCACAATGAATACATAACAAGTGGTTGTTTCTGCTGTACGTCAAAAATAGATTTGGAAAATATCTTAAATGAATATAAGAATGAGGATTCCATAAATTTTATCGTATTGGAAATTCCAATTACCGCCGATTTGTTATCTGTCAGAAAGATAATCGAAACCTATTTTGAAAAAATTGAGTATTATATTTTTTTTACTATAGAATTAAATGAGATAATGATTCTTTTAGAAAGTTTCAAAGATCTTATTATAAGAAATACAAGATTTGCCGATTTTTTGGTACTTTTTAATTATGATAATGTCCATTTTAAAGTGCCGAAGATGCTAGATTTTGAGCTTAAAGGAAAGCAAAAATTATTTCTCGAAATATTAGGTTATAATATCGAGTTGTTTTATGATAAAATAAATGAAATAAAATTTCGAAAATTAATAAAAGAATTGTGAATTTTTTATGATAAATTATAAAATGATACAAAATCCATAATAATTATTTTTTAATAGTTAATAAAATACAAGCTTCTTGGGAACAAATTGTTTTAAAAAATATTCAAATTAAAAAAATTGCACTTATAAATCGAATAAACAAATGAGTACTGTCACTCATTGACAGCCAAAATAACTTAGAAAAATTTTAGTTATATTTTATAATAAAAATACTTTTAAATAAAATTTTATATTTATTTCTCATTTGTTAATTATTTTTCATTACACGTTTCAATGTCTTTGGCCCCCAAATAACTAGAATAATTATTACAATTATTATATTTAATACCAAAAGATAAAGTCCTCCCAATTGTGTTTGAAGAGTCGGAAATAAATAGAACGATAGGTTGTTGGTAGTGTGGAAAAGCATGGCGGCCAATATGCTACCTCCAGTGTTGTTATATACCCAAGTGAAGAAGACGGTCCCACACATGATCAGGATCATGAAGCCCCATATCGGGGTCTGGGATTGGATGGTCCCGGAGATGAAGAACAAAGGTAGATGCCAGGCCCCCCAGAACAACCCCAAAATGATGCTAGAGTAGAGAGCGTTCCACCTTGATTGCAGCCTGTCCAGGGCGTATCCCCTCCAGCCCCATTCCTCTTGGAATGGGCCTCCGAGGAAGAATATGAAGACGAACGCCATCAGGATGGACGCGGGATTCGATAATGCCGTCAGGCCGGGCATGTCATCCCCGCTCAGCACGGCCAACAGGAGCGCGCCCCCTGTGAGGGCAGGGAAAAAGAAGAAGATCGGTATCAGCCACCTCTTGTCAAATTTGTAATCCACACCTCTCCTTAAGAGAATCCTCACACCCTTTCCTCGCTCCTTAAAGTAGGTCAGGATGAAGGCTGAGACCAGGGGTCCGAAGGCGGCCGGGTTAAAAGGGCTGAATAGGAAATCTGACAGGGGGGCAGGAAGGGACAAAATGCCCGTGGACACCAATGCCTGTGGCACCCAGAAGGACCACGTGAACAGGAAGGTGATTACGAAGAACAAAATTAAATTCCGGTTCTCTGACTGCCTGATGCTCAAAACCTTTACCCCTCCAGGTTGTTTCTCATCGTTTTGGCCCCCTAATCCCCACGCCTAAAGCATCATGGTTTTAATATCGCGTGAAGGTAAGTACTTTTCCTGTTGGCCTGCATCAATATTTCATTAATGTTGTGTGTTCGGTTCAAACAAAATCAATCTCACAACTCCTCCAACCGTTTGAAATTAAATTTATAAATTTGAGGCTCTAATTTTTTATTAAACGCTCTTAAACGAGCAAATAGGGAGGAGGATAGCACATGAGAAAAGCGATAGCTACATTCATCGCCATTTCTTTCCTGCTTACGGCACTGGCCGGGATCTTTTTGGGAGAGCAGGTTAGAGGGGGATCCTCGAACTATGGCGAAGTAACGGTGTCGGGAGGCTTTCAGAAAAACCATTTCGACGAGATCTGGGACTTGACCAAGGGAGACATAGTGATAAGTTTCACCTATGATGCGAGAGGAATGGTGGACGATGTCGGTGGCTCAGCGCATGCCTGGGCCCAATTGGGCATGAGATCCGTGGGCTCGGACGACTTCAATCCTTCGGGAGCGGTCTATGCCACCAAGACCGTCGACCTAATGGCGGGTAAGTATCTCGACGTAGGCCAAGTGGAAGTGTGGAGGGTGAACGACAGGCTGTACATCCGCTTCGTGGTGGATGCCGAAGGATGGTATATGACGGAGACGCATGCCGCCGTGGCGGATAGTATGAAGGGAATACCCCAGACCAAAACCGGCAACCCCATCCCAGGGAAGTTCCCCATGGGCATGTGCCACGTTCCGCCAGTAACTGAGAAGCTCTATTGCTACGAATTGCAGGGCAAATTGAAGGACCCAACCAAAGACCTTTACGTGGCCGCGCACGCGGAATTGATCCACGTATCAGAATACTGTATGCAAATCGTGAGCGATGCCAACACCGAGTGGTCAGGCGACAACAGCACTTGGTATCCAGCAGTCCATTGCTGGGCCCACCCATCCTGGCCGACCATACCTGGCGCTTACTGGATATGGCGGACCGAGCTCACCGACCCCGGGGAGGAATACAACACTGTACCTGAGGGCGGCTGGTGGTTCCGGGAGAAGTTCACATTGCCCTCCAATGCCTTCGACATTCAAGCCAGCTTGTTGTCATCCAATGCCGATAATGCCTATGTGATCGGCATAAATGGAGTGGTCCTGGGTGGCGATGGCAATATGAACAAAGATGGCCCGGACCATCAGGAATGGTCCACTGTGGAGCAATTCCCCGTGCCCGCGGGAATCATAGTGCCAGGAGGCAATGAGCTGCAGCTACGCGCTTTGAACTACTTCAGTTGGGGCGACGCCTACAGTAATCCTGCCGGGCTCATCTACAAGCTCAGCGTATGCTACAAGGTCATCGACCGCTGCGAGAGCGCATGGGCGAATGGATATCAATTCCCTGGGGCCAATTGGGCGATGTACTTCACCTATAAAGCAGGAACTCCGATCCTTGAGGGAGCTGGCGTGTGGTTAGCCACAGATTATGATTGGAGCGCAAACACCTTCGATCCTGACCCTGTGGGAATGCCTTCCTTGGACCTCGATGACAAACTGATACTACAGAGGAGGGGAGGTGCTGGAGAGGGAGATTATAACCTGCCTTATGTACCGCCAGTCCCATGGAGTAATCATCGCGTGTGGTGGGACAGGGATGGGGTAGACCCATGGCAGAGCGATGATACGGCCAATACCGGAGGCATATATCAAATCGAGATATTCCTGCATGCCACCAGCGATATCACTGGTGAGGCTTATATGAGAATCAATGGCAAATGGCAGGGCTTCGAGACCGACGGCAACTGGAACACCATCGAACTGTCGCCCGCAGGTATGACCTTCGTGGCGGACATGCACGCACTGCAGGTGTTCTACGGGATTTTTGGCTATGGTGCCACTCACAGCGCCACCTTCAGCAACATAACCGTCACGCAGATGTGATGGCGAAGCTGGGGGCTCAAACCTCTTATTTCATTTTCTTTCTAATTTCACGGAAAACTCTTGTATCATTTCCATCGAGGCTTATGTGGTAAATAAAAGAAATAAAAAAAAAGATTGGATTTGGCATGGCTCACTTGGTATGGATGACTATGCTTCCCCCAGAAATGGCCGTGGTGGGGTCCGCCGTCTCCGAGGCACCCAGCATGTTGTCATAGACCAGTTCCCCCGTTGCAGCATCCCAAATCTTTATTCGGAACATGTCCGGGGCTTTAGTGCCTCCATCTATAGCTGATATCATGAAGCTGTAGCTGCCCTCGCCGTTTATGGTGCCCGTGCCCTTGAATATGGCCTTGGTCCCGGCTATCACCAGCCACTGATAGCTGCTACTCTTGAAGTTCAAGCCTGCGACATGGAACTGGAACTCAGTGTTGCCTGTAGGCACATTGGCCCCTTTCTGGTATTTCGAAACGAAGCCGAAGGTGGCCTTCCCGCTCAATGTCGGGTCGGCCGTGTAGGCTCCCGCCGGGGACCATATCCACCCACCGCCAGTGACGAAGCCTGTGGTGGGATCGTAGACCACGACATAATTCTCGCATGCTGCCAAATCGCTCCCCCCGTCCTTGTCCGTCACCTTGACCGTGATTAGGTACACGCCTGGTGATGTGAAAGTGTGCTGAGTGGTGGACGAGCCATTCCCGCCCGTATTTATTTCTATTAAAGTGGAGGAGCCGTCAGACCAGCTCCATTCCACGACCTGGGTATCCAACACACCAGGGTCTGTCCATGTGACTTTAAAATACACAGCCGAACCTATCCTGACCGGATCCAGCGGACATTCCACGGAGAGTATCTGTGGGGCAACGTTGTTCACCTTGATCGTCGCTGAAGCCGAGCCGATTCCTCCATCATCATCACCTACGGTCACGTTCAGAATGTATTCACCATCATCGACGTACATATGGCTGAGGTTGTAGTTCTTTCCGGCAAGAGCCAATGGCTGCGACCCTCCCCCGTCTCCATAATCGACCAAGCCCCACCAGATGTCCTCACCAGGGTCGGCGAAGCTGCTACATGTTGCGAAGATTTTTCCCTCCTCCATTGCGACATCGTCCATCCCATCAGGCTTGGGCTCCGCGTTGGCCACGTTAACTGTGGCGTAGGCGAGTGACTCCACATTCCCGTCAGATACGCCCACACGCACCTGCCCTGAGTAATCATCGAACCATGTATGTTCCACCGTGGCAGAGGAGGAGTAATTGGTGTCCCAGATCCCATCGCCATCGAAATCCCAGCGGAAACTAAGCTGATCCCCGTTGGGGTCAGAAGAAGCGGAGGCGTTGAAGGTTATAGGTGAGCCTTCGATCGCGGTATACGGCCCGCCAGCATTGGCCACAGGATAGTTCTGGGTACTATAGATGCCTGTGATGGTCATGGGAGAGGTGACAACAGTAGAAGGCTCTGCTGGATTAACGCTCAAGAGCTTGAAATAACGCCCCTGCACGCTGCTGCCCACCACATCCTTGAAGTCATAGCCTATTTCGGTACCTGGCTTGACCATGAGCACGTGAGGCAGATGCGCATACGCCAGGTTAACGGGGTCCGCCACGGATACCACGGTTCCTACTGCCGTGGTATCCAGCCCACTTTGCGTGAATCTCACCGGCACCATGGCCTGGTTCCATATCCGCACTTCATCGATTGTGCCTTTGAACTTGGCTCCGGATTCCGTATAAGTGCTGCCGATCAGCAACTTGTATTCTGGGATCCAATCGATACGGCCCGTGGCTGCAATCGTTGAGTCTAGATAGCCGTTGATGTACAACCTCAGGAAGGAGCGATCATAGGTCATGGCCAAATGATACCATACGCCCGTGGATAGAGTCGATGAAGAGAACCCGATGAATTTTCCATTCTCGGTGCAAATGAAGAATTGCACCCTGTTATAAGGAGAGCCTGTGGCTTGGTATACCATGAATCCTGTCGATTGATAATACTCCCCTTCGCTGATAATGGCATGGCCTTTGTTGTCAAGGAAAAAGACATCGTATTTTACCCATGCCTCCACGGTTATGGCCATAGATGGTTTGAGCTCAGGATGATTACCGATGTCTACGAAGCCATAGCCATCGAAAGCCAATCCTCCGCCCAGCCTGCCTGTGGTCCAGGGATTCGCGGTGAAGCCTATCAGAGCACCATCGAAGCCGTGCCCGCTGGAATCATGAGCCACCGAACCAGAGCCCTCATCGAAGTTCCAATATCCCATCAAACCGCTATCAGATCCTGCAACTGGAGAAATGAGCGACACATTGAGCGCACTTGCCAGCAACAGAACTGTCAATACCGCAACAACTATCTTCATTTCTTATATCCCCCCTTATCTCAATATTCCTCCTTAACATTGTAAAAAAATCAAAGAAAATATTTTCTGAAGAAAGTACATTTATCTTTTCATTCATACCATGGTTAATTTTACCATTGTTAATTATGCTCTCGATTTTAATGACGTTAAAACCCCTATCCCATAAAGACGTGCCTAGGGCATGGTGGGCAATAAGGATGCTCATGATATGCTGAGATGCCCCGCCTCGCCCCTTATCATCCTCTCTCCCGACAAGAGGCATGAGAAGATTTGATTTAAAAGCATGAGAAGGCGCATGAACAGCGCGAATATTTCGAGCTTAAATATTTTCCAAGCTCTCCCTCTTTCGCCGACTCACCGCCAAATATATGCCTGTCACTATCAGCAGGGCTCCGAGCAACAGACTGGCGGAGGGGAACTCGGAGAAGAGCACTACCGCCATGGCACTGGCGAACAGCGCCTCCCCCAACTGCGTCACGCTCACCTGAGGGGCTAGAAGATATTTGAGCGACCAATTATAGAGGGTATAGCCTAGGGTGGCCGGGATTATCGCCATGCCGAGGAATAGCAGCAATTCCCGCTCGGAATAAGGCCATAGCGGGACGCCTGTGGCTACGCATATAAGAACCAGGAATGCCGCGCAAGCTCCGTTCACCAAGAGCACGAAGGTCATGATGTCCACCTTCCTCCGCATGAACCTGGTCATGATTATGTAGAGTGCTTCCATCGCCGCCCCCAAGACGGCCAGCATGTCACCTGCGATGTTCCCCGACCCTAGATCTCCGAGGGAGATGACGATTATGCCTGCCACCCCCACCAAGGCCCCCATGGTGGTGAACCTGTTGCCCTCATGCAACAATAGGAAAGCCAAGAAGACGACGAATATAGGGTGCGAGTTGATGAGCACGGTGGCGCTGGCCACGGTGGTGTTCTGTACTGCGCTGACGAAGAAGAGGAAATGTAGCGCCAGGACTAGGCCGGTGGCGAGCAGGAACCAGGCGTCATTTCTGCCCAAAGTAAGAGGCTTAGAGCGCAGCCGCAGCAGGGCGAAAGGGGCGATGAGAAGAGTGGCTAAGACCATGCGGTAGGCCGCGATGGCCGGCGCCGGCGCCTCCGACATCCTGATGAATATGGAGGAGAAAGAGAAGCAGAATACGGCCAGGAGCAGGACGAGAAAGGCCTTTCGTCTCTCGGCCGACACGGCAAGACCTCAATGTATGAGTATGCTCTTGACGCCCCGGCAGGCCTTGATGTCCGGGATTATCTCAGGTGGGACCGGCGCTTCCGTGATGACGTACAGCCTGGGCTCGGTGCTCAGCTCTGGGTCGGAGACTATGGTCTGGCGGATGCTTATGCCCGCCTTGGCGATGACGCCTGTGACGTCGGCCACTATGCCCACTATCTGCGCATTCACGGGTATTATCTCTATAGCGGACCAGCCCATGACCGGCGCCACGTCCTTGAGCATGGCGGTGGAGCGCAGCTTGCCGAAGACTGAAATGAGCTCAGGATTAGATTCAATGGTCTCCACCGTGGAGCGCACGATCCGCCTGTCCACTCCCGCCGCCCTGCCGATGGCGGAGTCCGAGAGCTCGATGTCCCCGCAATATACGCTGCCGTTGCTCACGCGCAAGCCGAGCTCCAGCAGCATCCTGGCCACCTTGGCTTGCGAAGGGAATCGTCCGAAGTACTTCGAGAGTGAGCTCCACATACGAGCCTAATGATAGCGGAGGAGCGTATTAGGATTTCGCAGGGAGCTCGATAGACAGCGCCAAGGGCTCTTCAGATCTTGTTGCGGCAGGAGCGCATCAAGGCCACTAGGGAATTGAGGGTCAGACCCGCGATCATCAGCATCAAGCCAACTATGACGAACATCATTGCGCCTACTGATTGGAACAACCAACCCCATCCGAAGACGAATACCCCATTCATAGCCAGCAGCCCAAATATCATGCCCATCAGGGCCATGAAGAAGCCTGGCACTCCGAAGAGGAGGAGAGGACGACGATATCCTATTAACCCCACGGCCGCATTCAGCACGCCCATGCCATGGGGCAAAGGCTTCTTTTTATGTCCATTGGGGACCTCGTAATCGGCATTTATAGGGACCTCAGCAATCCTCAGACCCCTCTCTGCCATATAGGTGATCATGGCAGATTCGATGCCATATCCATCAGCTTCGAAATCCAAATGACGCATGGCATTTCGTGACAAAGCCCTGAAACCAGATTGGGTATCGGTGACTTTGACCTTAGCGCCAAAGGAAGTAGTCTTATTAAGGATTGTCTGGCCTAGCTTGCGATACCGAGGTATGCCATCGCCACCGTTGAGGAAGCGAGAGCCAATGATGAGATCAGCACTCCCTTCTAATATTGGTTTGATAAGATCTGGTATGGCAGAGGGGTCATGCTGCCCATCACCATCCAACATCACTACTGCCTCGAAGCCATTGCCTGCTACATAGCGCAGTCCCGACATCAAAGCCTCCGCCTTTCCGGAGTTGTGAGGCATCCTCAATACCTTGGCCCCGGCCATCTCTGCCAGCAAGGCTGTGTCATCCACCGAACCATCGTCGACTACCAACACCTCATCGACGTTGAGCTTGGCCTTCAGGACTATGCTGCCTATGGTCTTTTGCTCGTTGTAGGCCGGAATAACCGCAACGGTCCTTATTTGCGCACGCTCCATCCTTGCCTCATTTCGAAACGATAGTAGCATATTTACTATGAATTTATCGCAACCATTCCCTAGTCGTGCGTTTTGAAGTTGCATCTTGATTCCCTCATTCCTTCATCGCCTTAGGCGCATCGAATAGCGGACCAAAAATTAGGTATGGGAAGGTTTGGATAAAGGGGAGGAATCAGTAAGGACAACTCGATGAAATGCTTAGGAAAAAATGAAAAAAAAATTTTAAAAAGAAGTGGAGGAAGACCAGGCAGCTAATGGTAAAGCTGCCTATTCTAAGCGAAGATCCTCCGCTCAGCTAGCACTCCCCTTCTTGTCCTTGTCCTTATCCTTGTCCTCCTCCTTGGAGGTGCCTTTGGCGGCGATGATGTCGTCGATGCGCATGATCATGATGGCTGCGTCCGTGGCCGAGCTGATGGCCTGCTGGCCGACTCGTATCGGCTCGATGACGTTCTTCTCCATCATGCTCACGATCTTGCCGCTGAAGACATCCACCCCCGCGTCCTTCTTCCCATCCTTGTGCGCTTTGCGCATCTCGATGAGAATGTCGATGGGGTCGAGGCCGGCGTTCTCCGCCAAGGCGGTGGGGATGCATTCCAGGGCATCAGCGAAGGCATTGACCGCCATCTGCTCCCTGCCTCCGACGGAGACAGCATACTCCCTTAAGGCCAAGGCGAGCTCCACGGCCGTTGCTCCTCCACCTGGCACGATCCTGCCGTCCTCCACCACCAGCCTGACCACGTTCAGGGCATCGTCCAGGGAGCGCTCGGCCTCCTCCAGCACATGCTTCGTGCCTCCGCGGATGAAGATGCTGACCGCCCTGGGGTTCTTGCAGCCGGAGACGAAGATCATCCAGTCCTCCTCGATCTTGCGCGCTTCCACCATCTCTGCATAGCCCAGGTCGGCGGCCTCCAGCTCCTCCGCTTTGCCCACGATCCTCGCGCCAGTAGCCAGGGAGAGCTTCTCCATGTCTGACTCCTTGACTCTCCTGACCGCCAAAATACCCTCCTTGGCCAGGAAGTGCTGCGCCATGTCCTCGATGGCCTTCTCACAGAACAGCACGGTGGCACCCGATTTCTTCACTCGCTCCACCATGCGGCGGAACTGCGCCTCCTCCTCCTCCAGGAATGCCTTCATCTGCTTCGGATCGCGGATCTGTATCTTCGACTCCACTTCTGTCTTCTTGATCTCGAATCCCGCCTTGACCAGGGCAATCTTGGCCTTCTCCACCTTCTTAGGCATGCCGGGGTGCACGGGCTCTTTCTCGATGATCACACCCTTCACCACGGAGGTGTCGAGCAGCGAGGCCCCCGCCTTCTTCACGAACTGCACCGAGTCGAGGTCCACCACTTTCTTGCCGTCCTTCTCCTCGGCGATGGAGAGCACCGCATCCACGGCAAGCTTGGCGAAGTGATCGCGCGCGGTGGATACGGCCTTGCTCATCATGGCGGTGGTGGCGATCCTCCTTAGCATCTGCTCGTCATCCGGGCTGACGCGGGTGGCTATGGCGTCCATGACCCTCAAGGCCTCCCTCTGAGCCATGCGATAGCCGTTGGCCACTACCGTGGGGTGGATGTCCTGGTCGATGAGGTCCTCTGCCTTCTTCAGCAGCTCCCCCGCCAAGACCACAGCCGTGGTGGTGCCGTCACCGCACTCCTGGTCCATGGTCTTGGAGATCTCCACCATCATCTTGGCGGCGGGGTGCTGCACATCCATCTCCTTGAGGATCGTGGCCCCGTCGTTGGTGATAATCACATCGCCAAGGGAGTTGACGAGCATCTTGTCCATGCCCCTAGGCCCAAGGGTGGTTCGCACCGCCTCGGCCACCGCCTTGGCGACGGCTATGTTCCTTTGATATGCTTCCCTTCCGCGCTGTCTCTCAGTACCTTCCTTGAGTATTAAAACAGGCGTTCCAGACATTGCCATGTTCTATCATCCTCCATTAGCAAAGTTATCCTCTGCGAGCATAGTTATTTTTGAGGACGAAGACGGTATCTATCAGTTCTTCTATAAAAATTTTCCATCGATTTGAGCATGCCGGGGTCGGAGTTGCCTAGGTTCGAGGAGCGACTGCAATTCTTCACCTAACTATTGACGTCTTATCTATGCTATGATGCGAGTGTAGAGGATGATGAAAAGCCGATCAGTGATGTTCTGCTTCCTCTTTATAGGGAATCTCGATTGGGTTGATTAAGATGGGGGAGAGCCTAACTTCCATGTGAGCATTTTATGATACCTTCACGCATATTGAATGATGAGGTAGATGCTAGAGAAGGTCCTCATCCCAGTGGATTTCTCGCCGCAATGCGCCATGATGGTCGAGTGCGCCAGAGAGCTTAAAGACATAGGGACTAAATCAGTTACAGTGCTCCATGTCCTTGCACGGGGAAGGAACTTGAGGGATGAAGAAAAGAAGAAGCTTGATGAAATGTGCTCCAAGCTGAATGATGCCGGAATTCAAGCGACCCTGGTCATACGCCAGGGAGACCCTGTGGAAGAGATATTGAAGGAATCGGAGAAGGACACCGTGGACATGATCGCAATGGCCTCCGGCGGGAAATCCAGAGCAGAGGCATTCTTCGTTGGCTCTGTATCTTTCGGAGTCATTCGCAGGTCATCAAAGCCTGTTCTCTTGGATAAATATCCTGAAGGGGAGGGGGCGGCTTGTCGCATCGGGCAGCACCTCTTTCGGCATGCCCTAGTATCAGTGGATATTCCCATGTGCTCCACCAATCTAGAGGATCTTTTCGATACGCTCTGCATGCGAGGACTTAAGGAAGCTACCTTATTCCATGTTATCGACTCATCAAAATACAATATAAGTGATGACAAGAGATTCGCCACGGTCAAGCTGGCCCTTGACAAGATGAGAAAGAAAGCTAGGGGAGGAGAATGCCAAGTCAGCTCTCACGTGCATTTCGGGTCCATATCCTACAACATACTGGAAGCAATTAAGGAGGTCGATGCTTCTCTCGTCATAATAGGGACCAGGAAGATGTCCTATCTTAGAGGCGCAGCGCTTGGTTCCACTGCTGAGGAGGTGGTGCGGAAGTGCACCGTGCCGGTCCTTGTCGTCCCCTGCTGAATCGAAGACCTCGAGGATAGCTTTGAACGCGCCTTCCCTTTTAAGTTCAGCCTTACCAGAACTTGCCAACAGTCAGGAACGCCGTAGGCAGCAATAGCATCAAGAACAATGCTGTCGCGGTGCTAAGCCTTCCCCAATGGCGGGATGGCGAGTTGGTCATAGAGCCAGATGCCAGAAGAGATATGCCAGCAATTAGCGTAAGCTGCAGTCCTGCCAGCATGACGGTCCGAGTGGTGATTGTACCAATATCCTCAGGCGTGACATTTGTTGCTATGGTTGTTAAGGCAAGGCCCCCGACAACAAGAAATGCGCCAGACACCAGCTTCAGAGCGGAGAATGCAGATTTAAAACGCACCGCCAAATCAACTAGGTAGCAACTCACAAGATAGACGAGGCTTAAAAACAATAATGCTGTTCCTGCCATCAGGACAGTCCTTTCCAAAATGCCGCCTAGTCCATCGATTATTGTAGGGTCTGCGATTCCTATCACCACAACCCCTTCTGCAGCAATCACTATGCCACCCAAATACATGAGCAAACGGGTCAGCTTAAATTGCATGAAGGAGATTAACTCTAGCCACAAGAGCGCAATTCCAATGAAGAAAAGCTGGCCGGCGAACAGAGCCCAGATATAAGTCTCATAAGTCCCTAGGCCCTCAATTGATGCCATACCAGCAATCAAGGCGAGCATCACGCCTTCAAGGGCTATCGCCCCTCCTCCAATGATCTTGACCAATTTGGAGATGATGAGCAACCTCAAATTCTCTTTTAAAATCAAAGGCTTCATAATGGTCAGAATGCCAAACGCCAAAGAGGCCAGGCCGATGAAAAGCAGAACAACACCTAGCGTCGTTACATCACCAGAAAGCATGGGATTTCCTTTGATTGTGACTCCCTTTACGAGAAGCAGCCACATGGCCCCCTCTAACGCTATGAAGGCAGAAACGATGATGGAGAGCAAGAGCCAGGCATTCTCTTTGAGCTTCATCCTCCGCTATTACCAGCGTCTCTGTTTAAATCTCTTTGCCTCATATTATCCATCAGGGAAGCGATGCCCAATAAATTCGCGTTTCTAAAACACTCAGAGACTGGCGGATGATTAAATACCCAATGAATAATGCCAAGGCGATATTATGATTGGAAGGCAATCCCTGCTAATATTGGCCGTGAGGCTGCTCACTTCGTTCCTTGGATTCGTGGGACTCTTCCTCATAACCAATCTACTAGGGCCAGAGGTCTATGGCTCCATCGCCTTCACCCTCTCGCTCCTGGCCGCCTTCAACGCCGTGGCGGACCTGGGGTTCAACAGCGCTCACATCAAGAAGGTCTCGGAAGGACAGGATCTGAAGGATTGCCTGGCCACCTTCGCTATGATCAAAATGTTTCTGATTGGCCTGTTGGTCGCCGTTACGATACTTTCTGTCTTTGCTTATTTTGCAATCATGGGCATGGTATTTTCTCCAGAGTCAATAGAACTCATCACACTGTTCACGCTATATTATGTACTCTATAATCTTTCCAGCATCGTAACCACGACATATTATGGGATGCTGAAGATAGCCAAAGCCCAACTAATGATCTTGGCTGATGTTGGGGTAAGGATACCTTTGATCGCCATTGTGGCCTTTGCTGGTGGTGATACCGTTTCGCTAGCTTTCGCATACGTGGCTGCTGGCATCTCCGTTGTCATCACTGCCTTCTTGCTCCTAATGAGAGATGGGATCAGATGGGGGAGACCTACACTATACAAATCTTATGCGCGATTCGCACTTCCGTTGGCGTTAGTGGTGATCGTTGGGACAGCTAGCGCCAACGTTGACAAAATCCTCATAGGCTACTTTCATTCTCCGGTCTCTGTTGCCTTCTATTCCTCGAGTCAATCCTTCTTGAGTGTGGTCGCCCTTGTGGGGGTTTCGGTTTCGACCATAACTTTCCCCTCATTTTCCAAATGGCATGCGAGAGGCGAAGTTGAAGCCATCAGACGTGTCACCTTGGCAGCCGAGAGGTATATCACTATGTTCGGTCTTCCCATAACCGCTCTCCTTTTCCTCTTCCCCACCGAGATTGCCGTCGCTCTATTTGGGCCTAGGTTCACAGAGGCTGGAGGCCCGATGAGATGGCTCTCCCTCGCTACCTTCTTAAATCTGGCCAACGCGGTTCATGCTTCACAGATAAATGCTGTGAATAGACCTGATATCGATGCTAAACTAACCTTTCTAAACTTCCTGATCTTCGTCCCGCTTTTGCTTATCACAGTACCAAATGACCTACTGGGGATGCCCATGCTTGGCCTTTCCTACACAGGTGCAGCAATATCCTTGCTCATCTCCACGTCTGTGGTGTTTATGGCTACCAGACTGGTAGTGCTTGGCTTGACAGGTACATCCTCAAATCCCTGCATCCTCTATCAGTTGCTGGCAATGTTTGCGAGTTCAGTACTATTAATATTGATATCCAATTTAATGCCCATAACGAACTGGGTCATCCTCTTGCTCTATGTGGCTATGGCAATGGGGTCCTTCTCAGTGGTGCTCTATGCGCTTGGAGAGCTAAGGGCCGACGATATCCGATATATATTGGACATGCTCAACCCACATAAGCTGGTGCGCTACTCCATCGATGAAGTTAAGGCGAGACCAAAAGGATGAGGCGCACAAAGCATCAAGCGCGCACATCGAGGTTGAGATTAAGGCTCAAGAGCTCATTTCTCACCGCTTTCTGCACCAGCTCTTCGCTGGGTGTACCCCTGCAATCTTGCATGTACTGCAACCCTTCCGCGTACCAAGGCACCTGGTCCAGAAAGAGGAAGAACCATACCTTATATTTGCCCTCGATGGGGATGGAGAAGGAGTAGTTCATCTCCCACTGCGATTCCCAAGGGGACTCGAGGTCGACGTCCTTATGCCCCAGCACTACATCGAACTGCTCCAGATAATATAACTCGTGCACCACGGTGCGGTTGTCGATGAAGCTGGCGTTGACTAGCCAGGTCTGGATGAAGTAATGTACCTGGCGACGCTCGTGATTAGCGATGCCAACTATAACGTTGGCCTGCTCTCCGACCCTTAGTCGGTGCGGGTAGCCGGAGGCGTTGTGGCCCGGCCCTAGGATGTAGAACTCGGTGAAGGACTCTCCTTGACGAGGCACAGCGATGACGTAGGCGAGCGCTATTCCCGAGGAGACAATCGAAATCACCAAAATGATGCTTAGGGCTCTGTCCAGCCTGCCCTCAGAGCGGTATTGGGCGAATAGGGAGTTGAACGTGCCCTTAAGGTCGAAGGGCAGGTAAGGCTCCTCTATCTTATACCTCCTCCACCATGCCAGGTAGCTGAATCCTAGGTTGAAAGCGGTGATGCTAACAAGGATCGGCGCCAATCGAATGCCAAAAGGCGTGTAGTTGAGTGCAAAGCCTATAAGTGGTGTCACGGCGATACTCAGCCCGAAGGAGAGGGCGATGCGCTCTATGATCTCCAAGCTCTTTTTCTCAGGGAAAAGGAAGGCTATGAGCACGTATCCGGGGAAGAAGAGTAGGAAAGGCAGACCGAGGACGATCCTCAGAGGGAACTCTGGCAGAAAGGCTATGGAGAGAACCAGGAGGATGGAGGAGACTGCTATGCCCAGCAGATCCCATGACTCCTTGGCCTTTTGATTCATCCCCGCCTTTGAAACAATAGGCTGTATTTATTGATTCTCGAAGGCTTGACATGAAAGCGGATGAAGAGTTAAGGTGTGAATCTGCTCTTGAGCACCGAACCGTTATGCTTTCATAGTGCTAAGGCATCACTCACGCCACAGGCCTAGATAATGTCTCAGCCTACGATAACTGGAGATGGAGAGGTCGAGCAGACAAAGCAGTCGATTATGGAAATCGGAAAGGGCGGTGCCCTGACTCTAAGGAACCTCATCAACATCCTCCTTCCTTTGGCTCTAATCCTCTCCGCCGAGGCCTTCTTCTTCGTCGGCTATCCCATGGAATGCATATGGGTGCATGGGTTGAATGTATTCCTTTGCCTTCTGCTGTTGGTGGTGATAGGCGATGACCAAGGTCTGTTCCAGGCTTTCTCTCTTGTCTCCCTCATCCGCATATTGGGTCTCGGTATGCCCTTGTTCTTCGACCTCACCCTCTACAACTTCGTCCCCATCTACCTGGCGGCCATCGTAAGCGGCATGATCGTGATAGGCGATGGCAGGCCGGTCAAGGAGCAGTTGAAGCTAGTGGCGCAGGGCGGTATGAAAGCCTTCCGCTGGGTACTGCGTAGGCCTATGAAGGCCACGGCACTCCTGGCCACAGGAGTTTTGACCGGATACGCCTTGGCAAACGTTGAGTACGCCATCATATCCCCTGAAGCTTTAATACCAGAATGGGACCTGGCCAATCTGCTTTTTCTAGGCGTCATTATGCTCCTCTTCGTGGGATTCGGAGAAGAATTGCTTTTTCGCGCCATTCTACAAAGGAGGGTAATCAGCAAAATGGGCGAGTTCATGATGACCGTATCCGCCGTGGTGCTAGGTGTGGTGCTCTCCTCCATGGTATTCGCAGCGATGCACTCAGTATATCTGAGCCTCGACTATTTGGCCTATGTATTCATCGTAGGTTTGCTCCTGGGGAATCTGTACCGCATCACTGGTAGTCTGGGATACGTCTCTCTCATACACGGCTCGATCAATTTCTTCCTCTTCTCCTTCCTGCCCTTCGGCTACCTGAGGCTGTTTTAAGCTTATGTGTTGGAGAGACGGATGACAATATACCAATGCTGACGAGAATAGGGTGAGTGGGATCCTCTAACATGTCTATGGTATGTTGATATTAAAATTGTTCAGACCATATGATGCATTCACGAATCTGGAAAGATAATGGACTAGCAATTTTTTTATAAGGGCCATACCAATTACCTCAATAAGGTAGAAAACATGCCTTTACTAGCAGCTACTACCATGACCGCAACATCGACAGCGGCAACCACTAGCGCGATCACTCTTACCTCGGCAGTCACATTGGGCATCGGCGGAGCATTGGTAGCAGTGTTGCTAATCCTTCTGCTCTCAGGTCGAGAGTTAGTCATGGCCTCGAGCAAGAAATCAAAGAGAGCCCTAAGCTCGTTGGACGCAGTCATAATGCCGCTTTTCTTAGCGTTCGTTATGAGCGTCACCTTCCAGGTGCTTCAGGTTATAACACCTTTCGCCTGAGGTCAAGGTTTTAAAGTAAAGCAGTTATTCGAAAAGCGATTTGATGATGAAAATAATATATTAGTTGTTGTGACCTTACATATTTCATATCCTGACCGTCTTCACGATTAGGCGAATTTAGCGCTCATGATTTTTATCGATTGATGAAATTCCCCAGAAAAGGTATTTGAGTGAGTGACTCATAGGCAGCTTCGCATGTCATGTGATGTCATGCGTGTCCTGGCAGTGGACGATGATGAAAGCTTCGCTGAGGTGATCAAGGCATTCCTTGAGGTAGAGCAGGGAACAGTAGTCAGGGTCGCCCTCTCCACCAAGGAGGCAAGGAAGAAGCTAGAAGAGGATGACTATGATGCCATAGTCTGCGATTACCAAATGCCAGGAGAGGATGGGATTGAGTTCCTGAAATGGCTTAGAAAAGAGGGGGAAGAGATACCTTTTATCCTTTTCACCGGGAAAGGGCGCGAGGAAGTCGCCAAGGAGGCCCTGAACGTTGGCGCGGATGGATATCTGCAAAAGACCATTCCGTTGGAACCGACCTTCGCCGAACTGAGACATCGGATCAATTCGGTAGTGCATAAGCGGAAGGCAGAGGAGCTGCTTCGCCAGAGCGAAGAAAGGCTAAGGGAGATAATCGAGGCCACGCCTGCGGGCTATTTCTTCATTGATTCCGAGGGGAGGTTCAGGAAGGTCAATAAGGCATGGCTAAGCATGCATGGCTATGATCATGAGAAGGAGGTCATAGGAAAGCATTTCTCCTTGACGCAGCCACCTGACTATCTGCCGGAGGCAGAGAGGGTAGTGGCGCGGGTACTCTCTGGCGAGACGATATCACATGGCGAAGCCAAGAGGCTCACCCGCGACGGCAGGGTGTTGTACCATAACTACACCGCGCGCCCGGTCAACCTAAATGGCTCTGTAATCGGCCTAGAAGGTTTCTTGATCGACACTACGCAGCACATGCTCTCGGAAAGAGCGCTGGTGGAGGCGGAGCAGAGGCTGAGAGGGCTGTTCGAGACGATGATCGATGCCGTGGCTGTCCATGAAATCATATTGGACGAGGGGGGAAGACCGGTGGACTCCCGCCTCCTCCAGGTAAATCCTGCCTTCGAGGCCCTCACTGGCCTTAGTTCAGATCATGTCATAGGCAGGACACTAAGAGAAGTGATACCAGGGCTGGAAGATTTTTGGGTGGAAAGGTTGGGAAAGGTAGCGATGACGGGTGAGCCAGATAGGTTCGTCAGCTACGCCAAGCCCATGGGGAAATATTTCTCTGTCAGCGCCTACCGCAATGCCCCGATGCAGTTCACGGTCATATTTGAGGACGTGACCGATCGCATCATTGCAGAGGAGAGGCTGAGAGAGAGCGAAGCGAAGTACCGCACCCTGTTCGAAAGCGCGTCGGAGGCCATAGTGCTTGCGCAGGGATCGATGCTGCTCATGGTGAATCCCATGGCCATCGAGCTCACGGGATATAGCAGGGAGGAGATGCTCTGTCTCCCTTTGACGACCTTCATACATCCTGATGACAGGGGCATGGTCACGGACATAATGACGGCAAGAGCCAAGGGCGAGAATGCCCCCTCTAGTTACCAGATACGTGTCCTAAAGAAGAGCGGCGAGGTGCGCTGGACGGATGTGAAGGCGGTGAGGGTCAATTGGAATGGGAGGCCCGCATCATTAGCCTATCTCACGGACATCACTGAGATGAAGCTAGCAGAGGAGAATTTGCGCACCTCACATGAAGTGCTGGAAGATGTGCTCGATTTCTTCCCCGAGGCTACCTTCGTGGTCGATTCCGAAGGCGAGGTGGTGGCATGGAACCGCGCCATGGAGAAGTTGACCGGCGTGCCCAAGGAGGAGATGTTGGGCAAGAAGGGAGGGGCCCAGGCGGTTCCTTTTTACGGCATATCCCGACCGATGCTCCATGACCTGATCGCCATGGACGATAAGGAGCTGGAGAGCAAGTACGATTACGTGACCAGGAAGGGCGAGGTGCTCTATGCCGAGACCTTCTGCCCCGCTTTGGCCGATGGTAAGGGGCTTTACATTTGGGGCACGGCCGCACCGATATATGACGCCAAGGGAAGGAGGATAGGGGCTATCGAGACGGTGAGGGACGTAACCGATCTGCGGCGTAAGGAGATGGAGCTCAGCAAGATGAATTCTAGTCTCAGGATGCTGAACGAGATCGTGAGGCATGATCTGAACAACCAAATGGTGGTGCTGAGCGGTCTTCTGGGGCTATGCCTCAGGCTCACCACCGAGGGCGATAAGCTCCGGCCTAGCCTGGAAAGGATGGCGCAGGTCCTGGAGAACGTGCAGGAGCAGGTCTGGTTCATGAGCGATTATCAGAGAGTGGGGGCGAGCGAGCCGGCTTGGTTCAGCTTCGCCACGCTGGTTGAGGATGCCTTCTCCCGCCTCAGGCCGAAGGGCGTGACACTGCACAACATGCCCAAGGAGTTCCAGATCTTCGCCGATCCCTTGGTGAAGAGGGTCCCCTACAATCTCATCGACAACTCCATGCGCCATGGAGGGGGAGTGAAGAATATAAGGGTGAGCGCGGAGGTGAAGGGTAAGGAGTTGGTAATCGTTTACGAGGATGATGGAGTTGGGATTAAGGAAGAGGATAAGCCTCGGCTTTTCGAGAAAGGATTTGGAAAAAATACTGGCCTAGGACTTTTTTTAATTAGAGAGATATTAATCGTAACAAATATTAAAATTTATGAAAATGGGGAAAAAGGGGCCAAATTTTTAATATGCGTACCTGAGAATAATTGGAAAAAATGAAGAGAAAAATTCATTTTTATAATTAAAAATTAGTGATAAACAGTTTCAAGAGTTTGTTTAATTAATTAATGAAGTATTAATTGTATCTTTTAATATAAATATATTGTCTATATTTTAAAAATATTATTATAATTTTTATAATAATAAAAATAATAATATTATATAAAAAAGTTTAATTAATATATTATTATATAATAAATAAATAATCAAAAAAGTTTAGCAAAATGAAAATTGCTTATTATAATTATAAATTAGGATTGTAGCATTTTATAATATTTACAAATTCAGAAGTTATAGATAACATTATAAAACTAAAATGGATTCATTTAAAAAAATGAATGTACTAATATTGACACCCGAATTTCATACTGTTTGGGGAGGAGTTGGAACTTATGTAAATGAGCTAGCGAAAACTTTATCTCATAAAGTTGAGCTTTATATTATTACTCCAAAGAGAGTGACTTTTAATAAAAATATTAAAATTATAGAGGAAGAATATAAATATAAAAATAACGTTAATTTGTATAGTGTTGGTATTGCATCAGATACATTTCTCTTTAATGTCGATTTTCAATTAAAAGTTAAAGGTATTCTAGAAAAAATTTTGAAGAAAGAAAATATTGACATAATTCATACGCAAAGTACAATGCCAGATTTATTTATAAATACTTCTCGTATAAAAATACCGATTTTGACAACGATACACACCACCGTTCAAGGTCAAATTAATGCAATAATATATAATAAAATAAATTTTAGCTTTTTAGAAAGAAGTGAATTTCTTAGTTATTTAATTTCACCGATTATTATTCCATTGGAAAATAATTATTATAAAAAAAGATATAATTATATTACAGTTTCAAATTGGGCAAAGAAAATATTTTCAAAAGAAAAAAAAATAGATGAAAATAAGATAAATGTTATTTACAATGGAATTGATATAAATGCGTTCAACCCAGGTAATAAAGATGTAAGTTTCTTAAAAAATATGAATCCGAATATAAAAACAAATATGCCCATAATAACATTTATTTCAAGGGTTGTAGGAAAAAAGGGAATTTTGACACTATTAGAAGCGATAAAAATTATAGAAAAATATTATGATGTCCAATTTATAATTGCGGGACCGGGCGATCAAAATATTATAAAAAAGTTACCTAATTCCTGCCTTTATTTAGGATACCTTACAACGGAAGAGAAAAAAAAATTATTGGCCTCATCGGACATTTTTGTCTTACCATCCTATTACGAAAATTTTCCATTTGCAATTCTCGAAGCAATGTCCTCCGGCACAGCTATTGTGACTACAAATGTAGGTGGAATTCCGGAAATGATTACTAACGATCAAGAAGGAATTCTAATTAATCCTGGCGATAGCAAAATGCTTGCTGAGACATTGATTTCTTTAATTGAAAACGATAATAAAAGGAAGAAATTGGGAGAGGCGGCAAGAAAAAAAGCAATACAGGAATTCAATTGGAACATCACAGCAAAAAAAACCGAATTATTGTATGAATCGATTTTAAAAAATTGAATTCTAATGTTTTTTTAATTACATTATACTTCATTTTTTACACCTTGAAAAACCCTTTTTAGAAGTCTAAAACTATAAGATAAATTACTTTTTATTTCTTGATTGTTAAATAAAGCTTCCATGGCATTATAAAGCCACCAAGTAGGATTTAAATAAATCATTTTATAAATCTTTTCCCTATACATATTGATTTGATTTGCATTTAAATGATCTGATAAACTGATTGGAGTGTTATATAAAAGTAAATCCTCAAAGTTATAATCTTTTAATAAGCCTTTTTGTTTAGCAATTTCAAAAATTTTACTTCTTGGATATGGAACCAAACTATTGATTTGAAAGCCATTAGGTTTTGTATTAAGAATAAATTCTTTAGTCATACGCATAGTATCCATAGTTTCACCAGGAAGGCCTAAAATAAAAGATGTATATTGTCTAATGCCAACAGATTTTAAAATCTTAATCGTATTAGAAGCTTGATTTATATCAATGCCTTTCGCGGCATTTTCTAATATTTGCTGCGAACCTGATTCTATTCCTATTGAAACTCCTCGGCAACCAGCTTCATACATTGAAGTTGCTTCTTCTTTCGTTATGCCTGCACGAATATTTGCGAACCAAATTAATCCTTTCAATTCCCTGCTTTTGATCTCTTGGCAAATAGCAATAAGTCGTTTGTGATTCAAATTAAAAGTTGCATCAAAAAAAGAAATATAATTTATATTTTTTTTATTATATAAAAACTCAACCTCATCAACAACATTTTTTATATCACGAAAAGAAGGCTTTATATCATAAATAGTACAAAAAATACAACCCATGCCACACCCTTTTGTACTTATCACCATACACCATGGAGAAAAGACAGGTGCTTGAACCCAATATTTCTCAAAGTTTTCAATTAAATTCCAGTTAGGTTTTTTTATTTTATTATAATCAAATTTATTGGAACCTTCATTTAAAACGATTTTGTCTTCTTCACGATATGCTAATCCCTCTATTGATGATAATCTTACTTCGTCAATGATTTCTGGTATAACTCTTTCATAATAATGATCAATAATATAATAATCTACAAATTTTGCATTATTCATCACGTCAAGAGGTAAATTTGTTAAGGACCAACATATCATTATAATTTTACTTTTGCATATATTTTTACATAATTCGGCTACTTTTAAATCTGAATGAAAAGTTTCTGGAGCTACTTTGATGACTAAATAATCAGGTTTTTCAGTAAGGAATACTTTGCGCAAAAAATCTAAAGAATAATCAGCTCCATTCGCATCAATTATTTTAACTTGGTGATTTTTTTCTTCCAAAATACTTGCTAAATATACCAATCCAGTTGGTGGAATAGGGTTGATTACAGAATTTTCACACCTATCTTCTCTGGCAATAAATTGCCCTTTCTTAGATGTTGGAGGGTTAATTAACAATACTTTCATTAAATATTAAATAGAAAATCTCATCTTAAATGCTTTTATTATGAAAATAATAGATAATATTATAAGCATATAATAATTTTAATTAAGTCATTTAGTAATAAATAATTCAAAATAATCCAAATCAGCCATTTTAAAAAGTCTGTCAAATCCTCCTTCTATTTTACCATAATTATATTTGCTATATTTATAAAAATATAAATATAAATTTAATAAAGGTAACCTTAAAGGGGGGGGTTCATTAAAAATTGCTAATATTTTAAAACCGTTTTGTTTAAGTAGATTTAAAATTTCTAAATACTTATTAATTCCTAGTATTTTAGGATGTAATTCAATGAAAATTGTTATATTTTTACAATTTTTCAAAAATTTTTTAGCCCCTTCAAAAATCTCATATTCATAACCTTCAACATCCATTCGAATAATGTTTGGACATATATTATATAAATAAATAAAATCATCTAAATTTTTAGTTTCTATTAACTTTTCTGAAACAATCTTTTTATTATTTAATTTAATGAAACTAGATAAATTACAACACTCATATTCATAAATTTGCTTAAATTCGTTTTTGTCAGAAATTCCTATATTTATTGGAATTATATTATTAATTTTATTAATATATATATTTTTTAATAAAATATTATAATTCTTTAACACAGGTTCAATAGCATATATTTTACCATTTTTTGCATGGATGGATTCTAATAGCGCATAATAACCAATATTAGCTCCTATATCTACAATTATTGAATCATCTTTTATTATATTTTTAAAAAAACTATAAGAATAAATTTCCCTTTTTCTATATACTTTTAAATCCTGGTGAATTCCTCTTGCATTTATATCTAAATACATAAGATAATTATCTATTCTAAAAATGTTATAGATATCACCTTTTAGTTTAATATTTAAAATTATATTTTTTATTATAAAAATAATGTAGGATAATATATCTAAGCCTAAAATTATCAAATATAAAACTTTTTTAGTATATTTTTTTTCCAAACCAATTTTCTTTAATGAATTTTTTAAAAAGACAAACTCATTGATCATGAATTAATGAATATCATGCCAATTTTTAATTTTTTTTATATTCTATTATTCTTTTTATTTATTATATATTGTTTTTTAAAAACTAATTTATATAAATATTATTTTATAAATTAATAATTTATTATATTTTAATATAAAATTAATGTTTATTATACAACTAAAATTTTACAAATAATCACAATACAATGCTTTTTACGCATTTGGTAAATAATTATTTTCATTATACTTTTCAT